>NZ_WQNP01000032.1:0-157016 GCF_018783905.1 Ruminococcus sp. MCC718 | reverse complement strand
TTACAGTCAGTATGCTTTTGTAAAAGCATATATGAATGAGAAAACCGACAACTGGATCAAAGCTCATGTCCAGATGTTTGGTAAACGGTAGAACGGTTCTTTCCACATTTAGTTGAAATTGATGTATTAAAGTTATATAATACATTCAAAATATATTTACCAAGAGGGATATTTATATGGACGAATTTATTAAGTTACTTGACCCAGCCTATGAACTAATACAATATCGCATAAAAGAAGATAAAGTGATTTTTCATATTGCATCAACAATAACTGAATTAGAATGTCCGTTTTGTGAAAGAAAAACATCTAAAGTTCATTCTATTTATGAAAGAGAAATTCAAGATCTTCCTATGCAAGGAAAAAAGGTCATTCTGTTGGTAGATACCAGGAAAATGCGATGTATGAATCTGGACTGTTCTCATAAAACTTTTTCCGAGAAACATCCATTTGTGGCTGCTAAATCGAAAAAAACGAACAGGTTAATCCAAAATATTTTATATACATCATCCCAACTAAGCTCGTTGAATGCTTCTAAACTTTTAAAAAGCGAAAATATTTCAGTTTGCAAAAGCAGCATCTGTGATCTGCTTAAAAAAAATGCCATCCATTGTGGATAAATCTTCTGTAAAAATGGTATGTGTGGATGACTTTGCTCTCCGTAAAAGATTTTCTTATGGAACAGTTATGATAAATTTGGAAAATCATCGGATTGTTGATATGATTCCGTCAAGAGATACAAATGATGTCTGCAACTGGCTGAAAACGTTTCACAATATCGAAGTTATTTCAAGGGATGGAGCCATTACATACGCATCCGCTGCTACAAATTCTCATCCTGATGTCATACAGATTAGTGACCGTTTTCACTTGATAAAGGGACTTTCGGAAGTTATCTGTAAATATATATTTCGTGAGTTTCCTGCAAGGGTTGAAATACCATTAACAGAAAGCGTTACGGATGAAATGAAAGCATTATATAACACTGCAAACCGGTCATTGCGTATAAAATTCGCCCATGAAAAACGCAGGGAAGGACTGACCATATCGGATATAGCATTATTGTTACATTCATCACCTAAAACAATCCAAAAATATCTTGCGATTCCAGAAGACCAGATTCCAGAAAGCAAGGAAATTGCCAGGGAACGGCAACACCAGCTGGCAATAAAACAAAAAGAACAGGAAATAAAAGAAGCAAGAGAAATGGCTTTGGCAGGATATCCGATTGAGCAGATTGCATCTCAGATGCACCGTGCCCATAAGACTATACAAAATTATTTAAATCCTGATTTTTCAGTTACAAATGGTCACTATAATGTTCGAATTCCAGGAAAATTAGCTCCATATGAGAACGAGGTAATAAAACTCAGGAGCCAGGGATTAACGTATCCCCAAATACATGATATTATTTGTAAAAAGGGATATACTGGCAGTGTAGCTTCGTTACGAATGTTTATGCAAAAAGAAAGAACACGAATGCATGAACAGAATTAAACAGAAAAGCCGCATTCTGAATATGTGCAAAGGAAATCCTTATGCCAGCTGGTTTATAAAAAACTCGAGGATATTGGCACAATCACTGTCAAACAGTATCAGGAAGTATTAAAAAAATATCCTTTATTGAGTGAGTTATATACATTAACCAAAGACTTTTGTAATGTCATATTCTCTAAAAAACCTACAAAATTAGATGAATGGATCAATGCAGCACAAAAATATGATATCCCTGAACTTCAAACATTCATAAACGGCATAAAAAAGGATATAACAGCTGTAAAAAATGGAATTATATATTCGTATAATAATGGCTTAGCAGAAGGCAGTGTAAATAAAATCAAAGTCATAAAACGGGTAATGTATGGTCGAAACAGTTTTGAACTATTGAAAGCGAAAGTGCTATTCGGAGAACTCTTTTACGTTAAATTCAACTAAGTATGGAAAGAACCGTTTTACCGTTTACGTTTGATGGAAGTAGAATATATGATTGCATTATCGTGGGGTATACACAAGGTGTAGCAGCATTCTGTATAATGGCGATGTTTGCAGTTCTTTTCTATGATGCAGGAACCAATATGATGATAGATAAGATTTGTGAGAATAGTTTTGAAATATATTTGTATCATTATATGTTTGTTGTGGAACCAGTATCTTTAATGAATCTCACAGGTAGCTGGCTGGTGAATTTGATGTGTGTGCTGATAGTGACATGGGGAGTGGCAGTTATTATGCAAAAAGTATCAAAAGGTTTGCTTATGAAAAAATAGATGGAGGTAGTGATATGTATAAGATTGAAATTGAGATAGAAGAGATGGAAGATATTCGTGAACTTATGCAAATGGAAGAAGAGAACGATGAAATTGACATTATTACTGAAAAAAATTTTACCGGAGATATAACAAAAATTGAAGTGTTTATAGGAGCACTTGAAATCTTAATACCGTTGGTCCGTTCATTAATTAAAAATAAGAAAGTTTCCTCAATGAAGCTTGATGGTGAAAAAATAGAATTGAAAAATGTTTCTGAAGAATTGATCGAAAAAGTGTTGAAGGAAAAATATAAAAATAATTCGGACTTAGAAGAGCAATAAAACGTTTAGTTTATTTGGTGAAATGAGGGGAAATGTGCTTAGTGAAAGTGAAATATTAGCAAAGAAAATTGCAGATCGATGTTGCAGGCAAAATTTAAGACAATCAGAAGGAATTCTGGAAATTGTAAACGATTGTAGTGCAGATCTTGGAATGAAAGTACCAGAAGTAATATGCTGTGAAACATTAACAAGAAGTTTGAGTGCGTTTTATTTTCGTAAGAATCCATATTTGATTTATGATAGCTGTCTGTTGGAGGCATTATACATATTTGATCATATTTGCTTGTTGGGAAATCAAAAGAATGATATGAAAAAATTCTTTTTCAAATTAATTGGTGAAGAATTTATCCGTAATGGAAATTTACAATGGAGTTTATATTTTTCGGGAAAATATAGAACAATGGAGTATCTTTTTGAAAAGAATGAAGGGTATGATTCTCATACGATTCATTATATGCTTTCAGCACAGACATATTTTCTGATAGGTCATGAGTTAGGGCATTTAGCTGTTGGAAGAAAACAAGGCGGCGGTGTACCTGAGGACTATCATAAATTCGTAAGGGCATCTATGCGAGTGTTAGATAGCCGCATTTTAGAGGATTGTACTTTCGAACAATTTATTAAGGAGAGGTATGGATATTTTATAGAAAAACAGCCAACAAATATAGAAAAGTATTATAACGAACTTTTTAATAGTCAAAGGTTTCAGCATTTTATTGAAGAATGTTATTGTGACTGGAATGGTGTAAAACTTTTATTGGAACATTATAATGAGCCGGAAAAGTCAATAAGTGCTATTTCACATGTGTTTAATTATCTTATTTTGCAGGAAGCAATTCGCAGTGATATTACAGCAGATAAACTTTTTTTTGAGAATGCGGATCATCCTGTATCAAGAGCTATGTACTTTTCGGTACTCAGAATGGAAATATTGCTGTTGGCAATTCAATTCAATAAACTTGAAAAAATAGAAGATGGATTTCGCAAAGTCCAGGAACAGTTTGGGTTAATGAATTATTGGCTTGATATAATAAGGGATATTCCGTCTTATGAGTCGTTTTGTGTTGTTGATGAAAAGAGCATTCAGGGAATGGATAGAAAAAAGTTGACAGATTCATTAATAAATTGTTTTTACTATGCACATATAGAATGATGAAAGTTTTATATAGGTGGAGGTGAATCATGAAGTAAATAGTAATAAATAAATCAAGAATTATTAGGCAATGTGATGTGGAGATAAATGATTTTGTGGCGGTTGCAGATAAAACTGTGGAAACTCAAGATTCCCCCCATTGCAAAAACAAAACAAGTGTGATATTATAAAAAAAATTAATTTTAAATTGAGGTGAAAAATGAGAAAATTGCTTATGAGTACTCGGAGATTATCAGATAAAGAAAAAATTGCAAATAGTTCACCTTACAGAAGTTTGCATTCGGCTTCTAAAGGTTATTCTTTTCAGAAGAAGGAAAGACGCACAAAAGGTTATGCACATGATTTTTCAAATATTCATGGTTGGAATTAACAAAATATAAATTTATAAAGCTTAAAAAGGCTCTGCAGTAGATTGACTGGGAGCCTTTTAGTATACCAAATTTACAGGAAGAGGGAGCAGAAAATGAAAGAATTTGCCGGTATTCTATTCACATTAAAGAAAAGAGTACAGAATATAGTTGAGAATGATTTACAATATTATAAATATACTTTGTTTGGATTTTATGATGGATTAGATATTAATACGGTAGAAAAATGGTACGATTTAAGACCTAAGGGATTGCAGAATCGTCAGTTACAAGTAGATATGGAAAACCCATTTATGGCACAATACACATTCCGAGCCATATTACCTCCAAATAGAGAAAAATTGGATAAAGAAGGATTTGATTATGGTTTTTGGGAAAGATTTGGAAAATTAAATAGTCAAAATCAACAAGAATATCAGGAGTATCAAAAAGAAGTACGTACAGACTATCCGCTATTATGTACGGCAGTGTTGAATTTTTCACAATCGTTTGTAAAACAACAAAGTGATTTAGCTGATATTATGCAAGCAGTGAGGCAAAAATTTAAGAGTAATCTAAAAAATATGAAAATAAAATTGAAAGATTTGCATTGTGCAATTTTTCCGTTACTAGGATATTCTGATTGTATCATTTTGTTTCTTGTAAATGATATAAATAAAGCGGCGAATATTATAGAACAGTTTAAGAAAATCAGAATTCAGATGCAAGATGGTACAGAGGATATTATGGTATCCAACTGTTATTCCATTTGTGGTGTAGATAAATATTTTTTCAATAATATTAAAGAGGACACAGACAAAAAAGTACGGGTTAGTATTCAGATTAAACTTAAGCCTGGGATTTCAAGGGAAATCTTTATAGAGCGATTAAAGGAGACGTTAAAATCAGATGACATAAGTGGCAATAAGGTTTCAAAAGAATTTTTAGAAGAAATTTCAGAGAATGTCTGTGTACAGTATGGAAATGCAGATTGTGTTTTAACAACATCGCAATATTTATCGCAGTATTTGCAATGGCATAAACAGGAACAGATTTTTAGTTCAGATAATGATTTTTTTAAGAATTATATAGCGGAAGTTAAGACAAGTTTGTATACAAAACCAGAAGAGTGTGAAGGTACTGTAAAGATGCAAAACTATAGTATTTGCACGACTACACAGAGAACAATAAAATTGAATGGATGGGAAGAATGTAAAAGATTTTTGGAAAAATATAAAAAGCAATTAGAAAAATATGGTATACATTCAAGAAATTCCAGAGAATTACATAAGGTGATGAAAAATTTTGAAATAATCGCAAAAACTCCGCATGGATTTGATGTAAGAAAAATAATAGGGGATGTTTTTGAATGTTTCATTAAAGCATTTGAAATCGATGACGATGTTGCAGAAAAAGCAATAATAATGGAAGAAAGGGAAATAGCATTATCAAAATTTTTAGAACATATGAAAGGGCTGATTACAGATCTTATTCATTCAGAATCTTCATTCTTAGAAGGAAGTCCATTGACTCATGCTACAATAAGTTCGGCAACAAAATTACTGTTTGCATATAGTTCCATGTTGCAAATTTTAACAGAAAATTTGCAACAAAATGAACACTTCTCTTTTATTGTGTCAAGTGGTGGATGTGATAAGACGCAAGTCGTGGACTCATTTTGGTTTTATGAGGAACAATTGGATAGCAATACTTTCAAGCCGATAATAGTTATTATTCCAGAAACAAGCTTGTACGATGTTCAGGGAACATTGTTTCGGGTTCTTCATGAATATTTCCATTTTATTGGGAACAGAAGACGAAGAGAAAGATTTGGGCATATTGTGAATGCATTGGCAAATTATATTGCGGGCGATATCAGTAATGAAGTTTTTGCAGAAGAAACCTTAGAGTTTTTGGAAAATAAGATTACGAGGTATCTTGCCAGAAATGAGAAAATGAAGGTGAAACAATATATTAGAGGTGTCTATGAAGAGAAAAAGGAACGCGTATGGGAAGAAATAAAAGAAAAAATAGCAGAGAATCCAAAGTTTGAAGAATATGATAAATTAATAGATGAAATTAAGTTTTATCGAACAGTTATGGAGAGAGAAATTTTTGATATAAAAAAGATGTATGATTTGTTTTGTGGTACAGATAATAAAGTACAAAACGATATTTATAAGATCGTATATGAAAACCAAAGACAAATGTATGCAAAAATTGAAGAAAAATTGAAGGAATTATGGGAAGAAGAGCAGAAAGAAAAAAAAGTAAAGATCCAAATGGCTCGGAATGCCATAAAGTCTCTGATGTTTGGCTATGATTTCGAAAGTCAAAACCAGGAAATAAAAGACAGAAATCTTGTAAGAATCATTAAAGAATATTTTGATGATTTGTTCGGTAATGTAATGATTTCAGAAAATCAGATGAATATAGTGTATGGCGAATTAATGGATGCGATTCTTTCAACGATGAGTGAGAGCTTTTCAGATTGTTGTGCAGTAAAGACGATTGGAGTGAAAGTGGAAGATTTTCTTTTGGCATTTATTTATGAAGCATGGGATGAAGAGGAAGCTTTCCCAGATACAATAGAGGGGATTTTGCGAATTGGGGCAGATCTTAAAATTTTATATAATATACAGGGAAAACTGCCGAAAAGTGTAGAGAATAAAATTATAGCAAAAGCAAACATAAGAAAAGAGCAGAAGTATCAATATCATAATGTTGAAGAAATGATAAAAAGGATTCAATGGATTTTGGAGAAATATCAAGAAGAAGAAAGTCAGTGGATTGCAGGAGAAGTGGAAAAATATTTGGAGAAGTGCTGCAATGAGAAAGTTATAAAAAAAAGCAAGGACTTATATGAATTATATAAAAAAAGTGACATGGTAAAGAAGAAAGATGCCTATGAAATGGTTGGAAATCTGATAGGATTATGGAAAAAACTGGGGGATTACAGATGAAAGTGAAAGATATTCTGTTAAAAAATGTAAAAGACAAGAATAATAAAAAGTTAGAACAATTAAAAAACAGATTAACAGCAGAGGAAAATAATGAAGAGAAAGATAGTGGACAAAGAAAGAAGACAGAGTGGATGCTATGCCTTGGAGCCGGGGTAAGTATTTCAGTTGGATTGCCGAATTGGTATAAGCTTCTTGCTACAGTGACAGCACAATTATTGCCGACATCAGAGAGAAGTAGCCCAATTGAAGAATTTGATAAAGATGTAAAAGAGTTCTATGATAAGTACGGCTACAATGATTTGGAGTTTATTAGAAAATGGGAGAAAGCTTTACAGGGAGAATATGAAGATGTGTTTCATGAAATTAATTTGCTTGAAGCAGGAGAATATATTCGAATTTATCTGAAAAAAGATTTGGGTGGTTCAAAAGAAGAAAATCAGGGTGAAGAATTTGAAAAAAGAGTTAATTATACATTGAATCGTTATATCGGAGAAGCATGCAAATTTGACAAAGAGATAACAGAAGAATCGTTAAAAGATACTACACTGTTAGCAGTGGCAAGATTAATGAAAACAGAAAATGATGCATTAATACATAATGCAATTACATATAATTATGACAATTTGTTGGAAGCGTCTTTAAGGAGAATATGCAAGTGCCCTGAGGAAAGAGTACATTCGATTATAAAGGAGCACAAGTTACCAGGGCTGGCTGGGGAGAATGATTGGAATATTTATCATGTACATGGAAGGATTCCAGCAGTGGATGAAGAAAAAGAGCCTATGAGTGCCAAAGTTATTTTAGCGGAGTCGGATTATTATGAGGAAGAACAGGTTAATTATAGCTGGACAAATGTGCTGCAATCTTATGGAATGTTGAGAACAAATATGATTTTTCTTGGTTTTTCTGGTGCAGATTATAATTTTCGAAGATTAGTAAAACATATAGAGAAAGAAAAAAGAGACAGACAGCAGTATTACATATTTTTTTCAGTTGATGGTATCGTGAAGTCTGTTTTCAGTAAATATTTGAAGAAATTCAGTTTGGATCAATGTATAGAAGATATGAAAAACGGCAGAAAATATGCATATGAACAACTGTTTATTAATTATTTGATAGATATACAAACAACATATTGGAACAATCATGGCTTTCAGGTGATTTGGTCATCACATGAGCAGTTATCTTGTGATTTAGAAAGATTACATGAAAAGCCGGAATTAATACAACAATAGGCACAAGTATTGATAAAATATAAGAACAATATTGAGATTCAAAAAAGGGACTGTTATAATAAAGCCAGAGAATACAAAAGAATTCATGTTTGGAGGGAAATATGATAAGTAGCCAGTTTAGTGACAAAAGGATTGATGATATATTTACAGTTATTCCAGGCAATATTGTTGATCTGAAAGATAAAGATGGAAATCAAATATTGATTTTAGACGCTATTGTTAATGCTGCTAAACCTACACTTATGGGCGGAAGTGGTGTGGATGGAGCAATTCATGAGCGTGTGGGAAAAATATTAAATCAACCAAATAATCCTGAAAATATGTCTAATGAAAAAAGATTTAATTGTATGATAAAGAAAGCTTTGGGTGAAGAAGAGAATGCACCTGATTTTAAGATTCGATGTGAGGCTGGCGGTGCTGTGACTACAAAGGTAGATCCGGAACCACAGGAATTTGCAAAATATATTATACATGCAGTTGGACCTAAATATGACGGTGGTTCAGGATGCATAAGAACTTTGAAGAAATGCTATGATAGTATTATGAAGGAAATTTTTAAAAACGGAGATATTAAAACAGTAGCTATACCGGTTATCAGTTCTGGAAATTATGGATTTCCTTTTGAATTCGCACTGCGGATTGCAATTGCATCAATTGGAAACAGTCTTTTAAAAGAAAAGAACAGAAATTATGATAATTTTCAAAGACTGGAAAGGATATATTTGGTTATTTATGAACAGAGACATCATCGGGACGCAACAAATATTTATAAGAAATTTGAAGAACAATTAAAGACAGAGAAACATATGGTATTTTGGGGAGCATGGGAAAAACAGGTGGCTTATTGCCGGGAGATTCTAAAAAATGATTCTTCGCAACGAAATTATTTTACTTTAACAAAAATGTTCAGATTGTTTTTGGTAGCGGTAAGATTTCTTTTTCCAATTCCAATGCTTATAGAGAAGTTTTTTGGAAAATTCAGTTGGAAGATGCGTAAAGAGGTAGTGGAAATAAATACTCTGGTCCGAACATTTATTCCAGTACTATGTTTGGCGATTATCGGAGTATTAAATAAAATGGATACTGTTTGGTTAAATACGCACCTTGGGTTTGTGAGATTTTTATCCTTATTATCTGTATATTTTATGTTAGATACAATTACATATATACTATCATTGATTTTTTTGACAGATTTAATGGGACCTTCTGCAAACAGAATCAGGACAAATATTTTATTAATCTTCAATTATATGGGGATGCTTTTTGGCATTGCACAATTTTACTATACACATTTCTGGAATAAGATAACAATATGGCAGGCATTAGATTATAGTATTTTGGGAAATGCAGCTATTGAAGAAAATCCAATTACAATGACATTAAGAGTGATAGAATATTCAAAAGCAGGAATACAATTTTTCTTTTTAGTTCTGACATTTACATTTTTTCTATCTCACTTACAGCAGAGGGTATATATGGAATAAAAATGGTAAGCTACTTTATTACAGAAGTTTGCTGGTTAGGATGTTGTTGCAAACAATTTTAGAAAATATAAGTAATTTGGTAAATAGTCAAGAGGTATTTTAAAATGATTTTCAGAAAAAGGGTAACTTTAGCAGACTTGGATACTTATAAAAAAATGTAGATTAAGATTTAGCATGGATCGCTTATTCTTTTTCAGAGGGTAGAGTTGGTCTTTGTCCAGCAACCCATAGATCCGATTCCTGGGATAGATTTATGGATAAGAAAGGCATGTGTTATATGAGCCAGGATACATACTTTCGGATCAGTTTCGGACAAAGCCGACTAAAAGGATTAGAAGCAGTGCCTTTGAACTTCAGACTCTATTGATATTTTACCACAGGATTAACTATATAGAGGGGAGTTAAATATGTGTAAGTGTATTAAATATTCAGAAGTGAAAAATGAGATACAACAACATTTAAAGAAAGGAATGTTGATTCCTGTTTTAGGTTCAGGATTTACAAGAGAATGTACGAGTCGGGCAGGAAAGGTTCCTTCCGGAGATGACTACAAACAATACATGATAAATGAAATTATAAAAGTGAGAGGATATGATATTTCAAAAAAGCAAAATATACAGACAAACAGTTTTCTGAAATATCAACAATATATCACAAATCTGTTCCTGTAAAAGAACAAAGGGCTTATTTGAGAAATAATTTTACAAATGTTATATTGGATGAAAATAAGAAGAAATTTTTGGATATAGACTGGCCGTATATTTATACGCTTAATACAGATGATGCCATTGAACATAATAGCAAATATACAAATGTTGTTTATTCGAATCGAAAAATATGGGATGATGTGTTTGACCAGGAAAAGTGCACAATAAAGTTACATGGTCATATTGATGATATTTTATCATATGAAGATTCAAAATGTGAAATTTTTGATCAAATGCAATATATCAGAAGCCTTCGGGATAATAAGATATTGTTGGAAAAATTAAAGCATGATTATGAGTATTTAAATCTGATATATATATAGGCTGTGGTTTATCAAATGAAATTGATTTACTTTCGGTCGTGTCTGCTACACTGTCTAATGGCAGCCACTATTACTGTACGGTTACAGCACCTGATGAAGACGATATGATATTATTGGATGATTATGGAATTACACATTGTGTATTGTTCGATTCGTATGATGCTATATACAGTGAAATTGTATCTGCGGCTGATGAAGCAGAAAAAATAGATTCAAGTGATTTGGATAAATATAAGACATATGAATTTGAAAAACTTAAAGATGGATTTGATGTAAATAAGTCTTATTTGTTTCATGGAAAAAATTTGATAGATAGTAAAAGAAAAGTTTTATTACCTGATTTTTTTATATCTCGGGAAATAGCAGATGATATTATAAAAAATACTAAGATAAAAGGTACACAAATTTTAGTAGGACAGGGATGCAGCGGAAAAACATATGTGACCATAGACATTGCAAGAAAAGTTGTTGACAGAGATGTTTTTGTATTCCAGTCTCGTGAACGGATAAATGATGAAGCTTTTGAAATATTGATAAACAGGGAAAAGTGTCTGGTAATTACTGATAGCAAGGCACTCTCAGTTCAGCAGATTGAAAAGGTTATCCGAACGGATTCGAACAGGATAAAATATAGTAATAGTTTTATTGTTGTTGAAAATAAGAGTAATCGTGATCTGCTTAGTCTTTTAGCACTTTTGCGGTTAAATGAAACTATTAAAGAGGAAGAACTCATTCCTTTTGAACTAAAAAATAAATTAAGTGAAAAAAAGACGAACGAGCTTAATATCAAATTAGTGCGGTCAACATTTGGTGTTTTTTCTAATACCAAATCTATAGCAGATAATATTATTGATATTAGCTCACGTCTGATACAAGGGAATCAGTTTGAAAAAATAGCACCACGAGTCGGGACAGTAAAAGATGTGGCATGTCTGGTAGCATTGGCGACAATGGAAAAAATCTATTCGGAAGATGTAGTAATATTGAATCTTGAAGAAGAATTTATGCTCCAGAAGAAAAAAGCCTCACCATTGATTGAAGATGAAGGAACTTGGGATTTTGAGAAAAGTATTGCAAAAAATTCACCTATGAAGTACGTGGTAAATGCAGAATTCTGGCTTTGCAGGCAACTGGATTCTCTGGAAAAAAGTGAAGAAGGATGTAAAAGAGTCATTGAAGCATATCGCTATATCGTGTTAAAACAGATTGAACATTATGGTAAGCCGGATCTGAAGCGTGGAGAAAAGAATGCATCATATAAAGACTATATATTGTTTGATAATATTAACCAGATTTTTACATCTCAGGGAACTGCGTTGATCCGAGGTATATATGAATCATTAAATGATTTACTTTCAACAGATCCTAATTATCTTCATCAACGTGCGAAATGTTATATCAGATCAGCATTAAAAACAAAAGATTTAGAACAGAAACAAGAATGGTTAACGAAGGCTCAACGTGATGCAGCTTCTTCGCATAAAATTTTTGAAGAACGCTACGAGAAATGCCAAAACGAAAAAATACAAATCTCAGCAGCACATACTGCATATACGGTTGCACTTACATTGTGTCATCTGGCGGGACTGTCAAATTATGAAAATATCAAAATAAATGAAAAAGCTATTGAAAATTTATATTTGGCATTGTCTTCTCCATATAATTCGATAGAATTTATTAAAAGAGATAAAGCTTATAATTACAATAATATTGTGGAAACCACTATTTCAACATTAGCGGCAGACATGACATTGATTTCAAATGATAAATTAAAAGATAATGTTACAGAACTTATAAAAATGCAATTAACAGAGAATCTTAGATAAAAAGTACCGGAAAAATGGTTGGGATATGTATGGCGGCGGTCCGGAAGAGGAAGAGAACAGGGCTTGTGAAGAACTGGAAAAGATGCAGGAGCTTTTTGGAGATCATAATTTGCCATGGCAGTTTAAGGAGCGACTTTATCTGGCGGATTATCTGGCAGAGAATTGTAATGGGTATTATCAAGATATCGGAATTTCAAAGAGAAAAATAAAAGGAAAAGATTATTAATGGGGTTATTGAATAAATGGTAAATGTTTATGCATGGAATTATCATCGAATCTTTCTGATCATGTTATTTTTGCTTATCCTCTGGCGGATTTTAGCAAGGTATATAAGAATCGACATCTGGAAGATTTTAAATTTGTTTGGAGCAGGGGTATCGTTTTTTCTGATTCTCAAGTTCACGGTGCTGGGGAGAACACCTTCCGGTCTGTATCAGTTTGTGGTGATGGCACCTTATTCGGATGAGTTCTTTCGGGAGTTGCTGATGAATGTCTTTTTATACTTTCCACTGGGACTTACGCTCGGGGAGCTGATAGGCTGGCATCGGATCTGGCTGGCTCTGGTTCTGGCAATTGTGATCGAGAGCTGGCAGTATGCGGCCGGGACAGGCATGGCACAGGTGACAGATGTGATCTGCAATACGCTGGGAGCCTGGATAGGCGGTATAGCTTTTCAAAAAAGAAAGCATTGCTTGTGAAAAGTTGTTGCAGATAGTATAATGATAGGCAGTTGTTTTGAGTAGAGGATAAGATAAAACAGAAGGCGTAAGAGGAGAGCAAAACAGTATGAATGCATCACTATTAAATCTATATAATCAAATCAGCATACAACAGTATAAAACGGATATAGGATTTAGGTCTCTGGTAGAGGGAGTACATGATAATTTGTTTGTGATTCCAGAATATCAGAGAAAATTTCGGTGGAATAAGAAGCAGGTAGAAGCGTTGGCGGCATCTTTGATCAGAGATTTCCCGATACCGCCTATTTATACATTTCGAAATAAAAATGGACAGTTGGAAATTTTGGATGGTCAGCAGAGAGTTATGAGTCTGTATTTCTATTATATTGGAAAATTTTTCAGAGGCAGACGAGAAGCAGTTTTTGATTATAGTGATTTAGATATTGAAAATGCAAGAAATTTTGAAGAAGCATTACAAAATAAGTATCACAATATTGTTCCGACAAAATTTTTCATGGAAATTGATGGCAATGAATATGATATAAGCTATGCAACACTTCCAATACAATTGAGGAGAAAGATTGATTACAGAACAATTTCTGTTATTGAAATAAAAGCATCTGGTGTTGAAAATCTTGATATAACATTGCATAAAATTTTTACAAATTTAAATAATGGCGGGAAGCGTTTATCTGCACAGGAACTGCGAAATGGTATTTATCCGTGTCCTTTCAGCCGTATGATTAAATCGTTGAATAAGGAAAACAAAAAATGGAGAGAACTGTATGGAAGAGAGGACAATGAATGTAAAGATATTGAATTACTGTATCGTTTTTGTGCATTGAAAAAGTTTGCAGAGTATGATGGCAAAGAATTTAAAATACATGAGTATAGTAATTCAATGGAAAAATTCATTGACTATTTTGCTGAGGAAGCATTTGATTTTTCAATACAGGAGATAGAGGAATACAGGAATCAGCTGGAAGAGTTTATAAATTCATTAAATATATCCAGAGAATTTTTTCAAAAAAAGACATTGATAGAGGGATTTTTTGTTATTTTTTCAAAAACAGATTTAAACAAAATGAAATTTACCGATGCATTAAGTGAACAGATTTTGAATGATAGTATTATAAATGAAACTCAGAAAGGTGGAACAATTTCCTCAAAAGCTATGAATAAGAGATGGAGACGAATGTATGAAATCTTATCAGGAAATGTTAAATGATTTAAGTGAATGCCTGAAAAATGGTAAGTTTATATACAAAGACAATATTATCATAGGCGATAATTCGAGTGGAAAATCGGATGTGCTTAAGATAATGATGCAGAAGGATGAACAGAAGAAGTACTATTTTATTGATGCGGTAAATCGTTCTTTTGAAGTGGAACAGGTTGGAGAAGAACCGGTTGAAAACGTGAGTTATTCCGATGAAATCAACAGGAATCGTTTAAAAGAAGAAAATTTTAATTATAGAGATTCTTTTTATTATTTAGGTGTTCCAAGAGCAGTTGAGGATTTTTATGCCAACTATCAGTTTGAGTTGAAGAAAATGATGAATGAATTTTTGGATATTTCATTTGATATACGGCTGGGAGAAGTGGGATGGGAAGTATATATAGATGAGACAGAGGTGGCTTTGTCAAGCGGTTATCAGGCACTGCTCAGAATTTTTATAGAAATTTTGTATATGGAGAGTACTCGCAAAGAAGGAACTGTTATTATAGATGAAATAGATGAATTTTTATCAGTGAAAAACAGTGGAAAGATTTTTGACTTCTTGAGAAAAAAATTTCCAATGTTAGATTTTATAGTTACAACGCATTCAGCGGACTTGATTGCAAATACAGAAAATGCAAATTTGATTTTATTACATCATGAAAACTTCGAAGTGCTGGATGCCGGAGATTTTGCAAGTATTTCGCAAGTATATGATATTTTCAGTGCTGTATTTGAAGAAAAGCAAAGGAAAACACAGAAACAGCGGATAGATGATCAGTTAAGAGTTTTATTGAATAATAAAATGTCCGGTATATGGAATGAGGAAAGTACAAGATGGCTTCAGAAATTGAAAAATCAGGAACTAACAAAGGCACAGAAGTTAATAGTCAGACAGATAGAGACATGGTAATGTCTGCAAATGATAAATTTTTATTGGATATGCCCACTTTTTTGCCGGATTACAGTGAACAAGAAGAATATGGATATAAAAACAAACCTGGAAGAAATTTAGAAGAGCTTTTAAGAAAAAGCAGTAAAAATCACTGTATGTACTGTTATTCGCTATTGAAAAATGACAGGGTGAATATTGGTCATTTAGAGCACAGTATAGAGAAAAGTCTTGATGAGTTACATTTAACGGAATGTGTTCCAAACATTGCACTGGCGTGTCCAAATTGTAATCAATCTTTGAAAAAGGTGGGTGAAAAAAAGAGAATAGCAGAGTTACAGGAAGCGAAGATAGAGTTTGAAACAAAACTTGTATGCAGAGGAAACGTGTGCAGAAGTGAGTGTGAAAAATATAAAAAATTAAAAAAAGAGTATTGCAGGAAGGCTCAAATTATTTTGCAGCCGTCAGGGGTAAGAGGGGAAAACTCAAATCTGGAATACAAAATTCAGTATGATGTGAATAATGCAGAATTCATTCCAGATGAAAAATATCAGTATGATGAATATGATTTGGATTATATAAAGCGTCATATTAACAGATTTAAATTGAATGATCCGGGAATTAAGACGAAAGCACTGGCAAATTTTGTGGAAGATGTAATAGAAGCAGATGGAAAGTACAGGGAACAGAGCGAATATCCTAATTATATTGTGGATTTGTTTAAAGAAAAGATAAGGGATATGAGCCAGGAAAAAGTTCTTGAATTGTGTGAGCAGATATATATACGAAATGTGATTCTGTTTCGAACTTAATATAGGATTAAGAATAGAGAAAGCAGAGGTGTTTCATGGTCGATTTACATACACACATTCTCCCGCACCTGGATGACGGGGCTTTTGATTTGGAGACTTCGGTGCGGATGACGGATCTGGCTGCACGCAGCGGAGTGTTTCATATGGCTGCGACCAGTCACGGGAATTATTATGATTATACGTTAGAGGAATACAGGGAAAATTTTGAGAGGCTTCAGGCGGAACTGCGTGACAGAGAGATTCCGGTGAAGCTTTATTCAGGTATGGAGATTTTTATGGATGAGAAGGCCGCAGATCTGCTGGATCTGGGGGAGCTTCTGACGTTAAATGGGACAAGATATGTCCTGGTGGAGTTTGATTTTGAAGAAAATGTCGAAAAAGTGTACAAATATGTTGCCGATTTGCAGACGAGAGGGTATAATATAGTTTTAGCACACCCGGAACGTTATCTTTTTGTGCAGAGGGATCCTGAGTTTGCCTACTTTCTGGCGGAACAGGGCTGTGCACTTCAGGTAAATAAAGGGAGCGTTCTTGGGCAGTTTGGAAGAAGATGCAGAAATCTTGCAGAACAGTTTCTGGATGATGGGATTGTCAGTGTGCTGGCTTCGGATGCACATGACTTTGAGTATCGTACCCCATCGATGAACAGACTGGTGGCATACCTTGAGAGGCGATATCCGAAAAAGCTGATTCGTATGTGGCTGTCGGAGAATCCGAGCCGCATATTAAACGGGATGCCGATTCTCACTACATAAAGGAGTACAGCGATTATGGACAAAAGAAAGGTCTTGGCAGGGGCAGTTTGTGTTCTTTCCCTGGTTGGAGGCTGTGTTTATTATTCAAATGCACAGAAGCAAAAGGATATGGAACCGCCGGTTCTCAGTGCGGATGCGGAGAAGTTTTCGGCAAGCATTAAAGCGGATGAGAAGAAGCTGATCTCCGGCGTGACGGCATTTGATCAGAAGGACGGGGACGTATCGGACAGCATACTGATCGACAGTATCAAAAAGAAGGAAGGCACGGACAGTGATTTCCTGATTACTTATGTGGCCTTTGATAAATCAAGCAATATGGCATCACTTACAAGAACACTTCATTATTCTGACTATCGTCAGGCACATTTTTCCTTTGAACAGGCATTGCGTTTTCCGGAAAATCAGGAGATTGATCTGTTGTCTTATTTTACGGCGGACGACTGTATTGACGGGGATGTCACACCATTTATTACTTTGGATGGTGATAAGGAGGTCTTGGAAGGAGAGCCGAAGAAGGGGATTTATGAGTGCACGGTCAGTGTGACGAACAGTGTTGGTTATACGACGACGCTGCCGATCAGTGTGGAAATCTATGAGGATGGATACGATGAGCGAAATCAGCGTCCGCAGATCATATTGAATCAGTATATTGTATACATGGAAAAGGGCGAACAGCTGGATGCAAGTGCTTATCTGGATTATATCGAAGAGGGAGGAGAAACCTTTGCAGTTTCAGGAATAACTTCATCTGTGGAGGGGACTTCAGAGAGCGAACAGCAGAGTACGGCAAGTAAGCAGATTTCCATGGAGAATATCGAAATCACTTCGAAGGTTGATACGGAAAAGGCCGGAGTTTATACGGTAAATTATCATTATACATCGGAGGAGACAGGATACGACTGCAATGCAAATCTGATCGTGGTCGTTGAGTAGGAGGGGACAGATGAATCAGGAACATTATCAAAATGCAAATACACAGCCGTATGATGTGAAATACATAAGTCGCTGCCTGATGAGAAATGCACTCTTTATTCTGATGTTTGCATGTCTGGCAGGCGTGTTTTCTTATATTTTTCTGGATCACTATAAGAAGGATACTTACACGGCAAGTGTCAATCTCTATGTGATCCCAAGAGACAATGCAGGCACAAAATTCAATTCAAATGGGATCAGTTCGGCGGTATCTCGATGCGTCAGTGCCCTGAACAGTGATATGATGAAAGAGCAGATAAAAAAGGAAAAGGATGCGGATAAGCTGAAGGGAAATCTTTCGGCATATGCAGCCGGAAGTACCAACATCATTATCATGAGTGCGACAAGCAGTTCGGCGGAGAGTGCATGCCGCCTGTTGAAAGCTGGTATTGATAATTATCCGAAACTTTCCGGATATTTCCAGACGGGATATCTGCTGAAGAAGATTGGAAGTTTTGAAGGGAATGGGATTACGGTCAATCATGCAGATGCACCAATCAGTGCACTGAAGGTGGCACTTCTGGTGCTGATTGCAGGATGTGGTCTGGTCGGAGCAATGGCAGTTTTCACTGACAAGGTACATAGTGTCGAACAGGCACAGCAGTTGCTGGATATGGATGTCTTTGGAGCGTTACCGTTTGTAAAGAAAAAACAGGAACAGAAGTCGATTCTGATCACAGATCCAAGGACTTCTTCGCAGTATGCGGAAGCTGTGGACAAGATCGTTACAAAGCTTCGCAGAAAGATGCACGAAAATCATTATAAAGTGCTGATGGTGAGCAGTCTGAAAGAGAATGACGGAAAATCTACGGCAGCGGCGAACCTTGTACTGAATCTGGTGCAGCGTGGTAAGAAAGTAGTTCTGGTGGACTGTGATATGAGAAGATCTGCCGTCTGTAAGCTTTTTGATATTGATATGAAAGATCAGAAACAGCTCTATGATTATCTGACAGAAGAGAGTACACTTCAGGATGTTTTGATTGAATATGGTCAGGACGAGCGTAAGTTTTCCTGTATTTTGCAGAAAAAAGCAGTCTCTGAGCCGGAAAAATTGTTTGATTCGAAGCGATTTGAACATATGCTGAAGGAACTGTCCGGAAGTTTTGACTATGTGATCCTGGATACGGCACCAATCGGCATTGTACGTGATGCGGAGATCATTGCCGGATATGCGGACTCTGTTTTTATGGTCATGAAGCAGGATGAGGTGCATGCAGCATCGGTCAATGATGTGATCGATATTCTGGAGGATGCAGGATCTGTCGTAGTCGGTGGTGTCCTGAATATGGCAAAGGGCGAGAAAATTGCAGGAAACGGCTATCACAAGTATAAGTATGGAAGCTATTACTACGGATACGCTTACGGAAAGGATGGACAGCATGCAGGAAAGTGATAAGGTACGTGCAGAAAGAGTGAGAACAGGACAGCAATATGGTGCCGGTCAGGAAGGAATTGATCTTTTCAGCATGATGGATGATGCACTGCGGTGTTTTCAGAAGTACTGGCTGCAATTTTTATTGCTGATTGTGATCGTGACTGCAGTTTTTATTATTTATGGAAACAGACAGTATGTTCCACAATATCAGGCAAAAGTGACTTATGCGGTAAATAAGACCGGAGATTCGGATACAGATGCTTCCATTGCACAGAGACTGAGCAACAGTATCAGCGTGGTTACGAAAACGGGAGATTTTAAGGATCGCCTGTTTGCAGATGTGGAAGAAGAAAATGTCAATCCGAATTATGTGATATCATCTGCATATACGGACAACTCCAACTTATTTTCTGTTACGGTGACGGCAAACAATTATAACAATGCCAATATGCTGCTGGATCTTCTGGAGAATATGTATCCGGAATGGGTGGCAGGATCCAATGGTACGATTGAATTACAGGTTGTGGATCGGGCTTTGGCAGGCGAAAATCCCGTAAATGGTTATTCAGCAATGAAGCAGCTGGTGGAGGGTGTGTTGGCTGGCGTGATCTTGTGTCTGGCAATCGCAGCATTGTATGCACAGCTGATCAGGACGGTCCGCAAAGAAAGTGATATGAAGAAGATCACGTCCAAAGGATGCATCAGTCTGATACCGGAGATTACAGTCAAGAAACGTGAAAAGAGTAAAAAACAGCAGCTTCTGCTGACCAACAAGCGTGTGGACTGGGGATTTAAGCAGTCTGTGCAGGCGGCTCAGCTTCGTATCGAGAAACAGATGGAACAGGAGCATAAACAGGTTCTGCTCGTTTCCAGTACGCTTCCACAGGAAGGAAAGAGTATGACGGCAGTCAATCTGGCACTGGCATTTATGCAGCATGAGAAAAAGACAGTTCTGATCGATGGAGACCTCAGAAAGCCATCCGTTGCAGAGATGCTTGGAATGGAAGAACAGAAGGGACTTGCAGAGTATCTGAAGGGAAATGCCAAGGTTAAAGAGGTTTTGCAGAAAAAAGGAGATCTGACGGTAATTCAGGGTGGAAAGGTGCATGGCAATATATCCAGCCTGATGGATGAGAGCAGAATGGAAGAACTTATGACTTTTCTTAAGTCAGAATTTGACTATGTAATCATCGATACACCGCCGGCATATCTGTTTTCGGATGCTGCGATCCTGGCGGGATATGCAGATCGTGTACTTTATGTTGTACGTCATGACATGGCAGAAATTCCGCAGATTGAGAAAGGAATGGAATCTTTTATTCAGGAGGATAAACTGCTTGGCTATCTGATCAACAGAAGTCAGAAGGGATTCGCTTCTTACGGAAAATATGGATATGGAAAATACGGATATGGAAAGTATGGCTACGGCAAATATGGAAAGTATCAGAGATATGTAGATGTGAAAGAAGACGATATGGACACGGAAGATTCCTTATAGTGGAGGCATAACAGATGAGAAGAAAAAGATGGCTGACCGTTGCAATGATTGTGACAGCAGCAGTGGCTGTGATGATGGCTGCGACCTCTTATAAAGAAATCGGGAAGAAACTGGAGATGCAGGGTGAGGATCAGCAGACGATGCTGGTTGCCGGGTATGAGCTTCAGACAGAAACAGCGAAAGAAACAGAAAAGAATAAGAAAAAAAGCACGAAAGTAAGTGAAAAAGAAACGCAGGCAGGCGAAAGTACAGAAACAGAAGCAAGTACTGCAAAGACAGAAACTTCTGATACAGAGATGGCATCGGAAACGGAAAAAGAAACGGAAACAAAAGAGACAGAAACCCGGACTTCAGCCGCTGCAGATCCGTCAAAGCCGGTCCTGAAATTAAAGCAGAAAAAGATAGAGATCAAGGTCGGCGATGCGTTTGATGCGGTTTCGCAGGTATCTGAAATCACTGATGATACAGATGATCGTTCTGCTCTGTTCCGTCAGATTGAGGTCCACGGTGACTACAGCACGGATGAACCGGGCACTTATACGCTGACTTACACGGCGATGGACAGTGACGGCAATGTATCTGCTCCGGTTACGCTGGAACTGGTAGTGAAAGGATAGGATTATGGGAGTATTAACGAGTATCAGCAGAGGCCTGGAGGCAGTTTCGACTCCGCTTGGCGTACTGCCGGACATGGTATATGCGGCGGCAGCCGCAAGCTTTCTGCTTCTGCTTATTGTGTACGTTTTTGTAACACCATCCTGGAGAGAAAAAAAGAGAAAGCGTGGCAGGGCCATCTGTGTGTGGCTGATGTTTGCGATTTATGTGCTGCTGATCCTGGCGGTGACCATTCTTGGAAAGAGAACCGGAGATTCTGCGGTGGATATGGGGATCTTCACAGGAAGCTGGGTGATGGAAACGCTGGTAAAAGTGGCAGCAGGTACGGTCGCTTTTGTTCCACTTGGAGCTTTGATCATGATCCTGATGAAAGGAAAGTATCAGGCTGCGAAGAGTATAGGTGCATCGTTTGCATTAGCACTTTGTGTGGAAATACTCCAGCTTGTCTTAAAGACGGGAGTTTTTGATCTGGGGAATCTGCTCTTTCATACGATCGGTGCCGGTATTGGTATTGTGTTTGTGATCGTTTGGAAATATGCGTTTTCCAGGAAAAGTGCGTTCTCTTATGCCATGCGTCTGATGCTGAGTATTCTGATCGTGTTGATGCTTCTGGAAACGGCGGCGTTCGGAGCTTATCATGTACTGCGTACGACCGGACAGGAACATATGGATGAGAACATCAGTGTGGCAGAAAATCAGATGATTTCAAAAAACACTGACGGAAGTGATGCAAAGGTTTCTTCCGACCCGGATGTGATCTGGTACAATGGCAAGGCTTACCGCTATAATCACGATCTGGTGACGATGCTGGTCATGGGCATTGATCAGGAGAGTGATACGATCGAGGAAAAGGATGATGTTTCCGGTGAGAGCGGTCAGGCGGATAGCATTTTTCTGATGGTTATGGATAAGAGCAAAGATGAGATCAAAATGATCAGTATTTCGCGAGATACCATGACACAGATCAAGACGTTTGATTATAAGGGAAATTATCTTGGAAAATCAAAGAATCATCTCGGACTTGCGTATTCCTTCGGGGATGGAAAGGTGACAAGCTGTCAGTACATGGTGGATGCTGTCTCCAACCTGTTCTATGGAATGCCGATCAATGGCTATGTGGCATTGAATATGAATGCGGTTGCCATGATCAACGATGCAGTTGGCGGCGTAACGGTGACGGTACCGGAAGATATGACGCAGGTTGATCCGTCCTTTGCAGAGGGGGCGGCGGTGACGCTGACAGGAGATCAGGCGTTGAAGTTTACACGTTATCGAGATACGGAAAAGGATTTTTCCAACAATTCTCGTATGGAGCGTCAGAAACAGTACCTTGTGAATTTTATGGGACAGGCGGTGAAGGCGATGAAAGAGGATATGAGTCTTCCAGTCAGCCTTTATCAGAGTCTTACGGATGATATGGTCACAAATCTCAGCCTGGATCGTTCGGTTTATCTGGCAACGGAGGCGATGGATATGCATTTTACTGCCGACGGCATTGTTTCTTTGAAGGCGAAATCCAAGAAGGGCAGTGTCTATGATGAGGTTTATGTGGATGATGATGCACTTTATGATCTGATCATTCAGACCTTCTATACCGAAGAACAGTCAGAAGGTGAGTCGAAGTGAAAAAAAGAACATGGAAGGTGATCGCGGTGATATCGTTTGCTGCGGCAGTGATCCTGATGGCAGTCGTTTTGCGGATTTATACACAAAGAGAACATGCCAGGCAGACTTATGAAGAAATGCAGCAGCAGAATTCCGAGAAACGGCAGACCGATACGCAGGAGTCGAAGGAACAGTCCAAGACAAAGGAAAAAAAGAAGAAGCTGGACATTCCGGTGGATTTTGAGACCTTACAGAAGGAAAATCCGGACATTTATGCGTGGATCACGATACCGGGAACGGATATCGACTATCCGGTTGTACAGGACAGCTCGGATAATACGTACTATCTGAACCATGCGGCGGATACCAGTTTAAGTGACAGCGGAGCGATTTATTCGGAAAAGGAAAACGCCAAAGATTTTGATGATTATCTGACGGTGCTTTACGGACATAACATGAAAGACGGTTCGATGTTTGCAGGTCTGCACAAGTACGAGGATAAGACATTCCTGAAAGATCATAAGGATCTGACCATCTACACGCCGGATTCAATCTTGAAATATCGGATTTTTGCGGCCTATCTGACGGACAACCGTCATGTGCTGATGTATTATAATCAGGGAAAAGATGAGGAAAGCAGGGAGACTTATCTGAAAGATATTTTAGAGCAGCGAAATATGAATGCATCCATTGACACGAAGGCGAAGGTGGACAAGGACAGCAAGATCTTGACGCTCTCAACCTGCCATGCGGCCGGTAAGAATTACCGCTACCTGGTGCAGGCATATCTGGTTAAGGAAGAGCACGAATAGAAGAAGAGCGTTACCTGGAAATGAAGCAATTTGCAGATGACGTGTTGGACAAAACAAAAAAGACCATATACCAAAACGGTATGTGGTCTTTTTTTGACTCCAACATCATATGATGCTAGGGTCAAAAGGTCTAACTCCACATGAGCTTGCTCATAGGTGGATGAAAGACCTTGGGACCCGCCCCGATATGAGCATAAAAGTGGGATGATAATCCCACGATATGCGAATACTGGGGCGGATTGTGGGAGTGCAACGCACGGAACAATCCGTAGGCATCATAGTTGAGGTCAAAAGATGCCTCGGCAGGATTTTACAATGAAAATATCAGAAATGTTTTCTGAATTGCAGGGAGGACTGAAATGTTCATAAAAACAAGGGAATACCAGGAGCTTTTTCTGGAGGCACTGCGTGCGGGGATTCGCGGGCAGCGGGTGGCCTGGAAGGAGCGTTCCGTGCAGGAGTGGTCAGGGGTTTTTGCCCTGGCGGACATGCATCATGTGCTGCCGCTAGTTTATGAGGCGGTGGCGGAGTGCCGGGCAGCGGCTTTGGCGGACCGTGTGATGTTTGCAAAAGTGCGGGAAAAGAGTCTGCGGCTGATGGCACTTCAGAGGACGATAACCGAAGAATTTCTGGAGTTGTACGCTCATTTACAACAGATGGGTGTAAAGCCGCTGGCGGTAAAAGGAATCGTCTGCCGCAGTCTGTATCCGGATCCGGATGCGAGGCTTTCTGCTGATGAGGATCTGCTGATACCAAAAGAGCAGTTTGAGGCCTGTCAGGAAGCGATGCTTTTATATGGAATGCAGCAGTTAAATCCTGAGACTGGCACCGAGAACTACGAGACGGCTTATAAAAAAACAGGCGGCTTTCTGGTGATCGAGCTGCACTGGATGCTGTTTCCGGAAAATGAAAAATGGTGTATTGGATGGAATGGATTTTTTGATAAGATCCATAAACAGGCGATCGAAAGAGAGGTAGAAGGTGTAAAAATCAATATGCCGCAGCCGACGGATCATCTGTTTTTTCAGTTCTGCCATGCCAGAAAACATCTGCTTGCTTCCGGAGTCGGGATACGGCAGATCTGCGATATTCTGCTGTTTGCCGAGTATTACGAGAAGGAGATCGATTGGGAGATTTTCTGGGATCGCATCCGGATGACGGATGGTATCCTGTTTGCAGAGGCGATTTTTCGCCTTGGTGTGCAGTATCTTGGTTTTGAAGAAAAACAGTTCTATTTTCCGGAAGGTGTGCATAGTATGAAACTGGATACGGAAAGACTGATGGAAGATATCCTGCACTCCGGCATTCATGGAAATGGGACAAGGAGTCGCCTGCACAGTGGCACCCTTACGCTGCATGCGGCGGAAAAAAGAGGACTGTCAGGCATATTCCCCGGTCTGTTTTACATGGCATTTCCGCCTGCAAAGAATCTTCTGTGGCGTTTTCCGTACCTGAAAAAGCATCCATATCTTCTGCCGTTTGCCTGGGGGCAGAGGCTCTGTGGCTATCTCAGAGAAGGTCCGGTTTTAGGATCGGTAAAAGAAATCGTTAAGACTGGAAGAAAAAGGAAAGAGATTTTAAGAGAATATGGGATTTTCGGGGAAAAGAGAAGATGAATACAACAAGGGAAAGTGAGTGAAATATGGAGGCGAAGAGATTTGTATTGCGGAAAGTAGCAGGGGAAAACATCCTGGTGCCGGTGGGAAATACGGCTCTTACTTTTAACGGTCTGGTGACCTTGAATGAGAGTGGGGCGTTTCTGTGGAAACATATGGAAAAAAACAGGACGAGGGAAGAGCTGGTACAGGAGGTTCTGCAAGAATATGAAGTGTCAGAAGAACAGGCACGTCTGGATATCGGTCAATTTCTTACATATCTTGCAAAAGCGGGCGTTTTGGAATGAGGGATAAGAAAGGGACGCATCGATTCTGGGGTGTGCTGTTTTATCTGGCACTTATGGTCACGATTGTGTCTACCTCTTATGCAGGCGTGAGGTTCTGCAGCAATCTGGTGACAGGACAGTCTTATGAAAGACTGCGGGATGCGGCGGAAGCGTTCGCAGTGGGGACAAAAAACGGGCAGCAGGGAAAAGAAAAAAATAAGGCAGCAAAGGGAATGGAACGTGAGTCCGAAGCCGGGTATGACAGGCCGGAAGGCATCGATTTTGCAGAGCTTTCGAGCATCAATCCGGATATTTATGCCTGGATTCGGATACCGGATACGCAGATTGATTATCCGGTGCTGCAAAGAGAAGAAGATGACACTTATTATTTGAGGCACAACAGCAGCGGAAGATATGCGTTTGCCGGAAGTATTTATACGGAAGAGGCAAACAGCAGGGATTTTAAAGATCCGATGACCGTGCTTTACGGGCACAACATGAGAGACGGCTCGATGTTCCAGAATCTTCATTTTTTTGAGGATAAAACATTTTTTGCGGAACATCCGGAATTTTTTATTTATTTGCCGGGCTACCGGCTGACATATGAAATTTTTGCGGCGTACCGCTTTGATGATACGCATCTGCTCGGGGCATTTGATTTTTCAAAGAAAAAGGGGCGAAGGGCGTATATCAGAGAAGTGTTTGCCGGGATTTCCATGGGACAGAATACAAGAGAGGATGTAAAGGTGACAGCAAAAGATAAACTTGTGACCCTGAGTACCTGCACATCCGATCAGGCAGACGGACGTTACCTGGTGCAGGCTGTTCTGAGAAAAAAAGAAAAAACCAGGCAGTAAAAAAGAGAAAGAAGGTGTGGGAATATGCAGACGGAAAAAAGAGCGGGCAGGGTGATGCGAAATGTGGCGGCCGTTTTGGTGATCATTCTGGCGATCGTGGCACTTTTTCAGGGATTTCGCATGAGGGGAAAAGAGGCACTGTTTCGCAATGTGGCGGTGGAAACGGAAAAACTGCCGGAAGAAAAGCAAAGCGGAGACGACAGGGCAAAGATCGCATGCGAACAGGGAAAGGAGGTCACATATCAGGGAGAGAAGTATATGTACAACGAAGATCTGGTGTCGATCCTTTTTCTTGGGGTAGATAAGGAAGCGTTTGAAGAGGGCGGCACGGTCGGAGATGGAAAGGCAGGTCAGGCAGATGCACTTTTTCTTCTTGTGCTGGATACGAAAACCGGAAAGAGCCGCCTGATCGCGATCTCACGAGATACGATGACGGATGTCAACGTCTATTCAGACCTTGGAAATTTTATCGGAACGGAAAAGCTGCAGCTCTGTCTTGCCTACACGTACGGGGACGGAAAGGAGAAGAGCTGTGAGAATACGGTGAGAGCCGTTTCCAGGCTGTTTTACGGGATGCCGGTCGCAGCGTATGCGGCACTGGATCTGGATGCCATCACAGTGCTGACGGATGCAGTCGGCGGTGTGGAGGTGCCGGTCACCAAAGATCTGACGATCCAGAATCCGTCCCTGAAAGAAGGAGAGAGAAAGGTGCTGACCGGAGAGCAGGCACAGTGGTATGTGCGAAGTCGTCTGGTGGAAGAAAAGGAAGCGACAGCGGATGCCAACAGTGACCGCATCGAGCGGCAGAAGCAGTATCTTGCAGCTTTTGGAGGAAAAGCGGCAGAGCAGTTTCGAAAGAATCCGCTTTTTTTGTTGACTCTGTATCAGAAAATCAAGGATTTTTCAGTCACGAATCTTTCAGCAGCCGAAGTGACGTATCTTGGAACCCTGCTTTTTCGAGGTGGTTTTCAGGATGCCGGTATTTTAAGCATCAAAGGAGAAGCATCCATGGGAGAGACTTATGCGGAATTTCATGTGGATGAGCAGGCAATGTATGAGATGGTTTTAGAGGTGTTTTATCGAAAGGCGGGGAAGGATCATGAAAAATAAAAAACTTTGGATCACGGCAGTTTTGCTGTCCGGTATGCTGGCACTTCCGGTCCAGGCGGCAGTGATAAGTCCTGGCAGTGAGAATGTAAGAAGAAGTACGGTGACAAAGACGGCCGTTTCACCGAAAACAGGAGAAGGTACGGGAGAGTCCGTGGCTCTTCTGCTTGCCTGTGTATCGGCATCGGCAGCCGTTTTTGCAGACCGGAAACGGAAAGAGAAGACGGAATGAAAAAATTAAGGTGGTTTGCGATCACACTTTTTCTGCTCTCAGTGGCGGTCTATGCACTGAATCAGAACCAGATCCGACGAAAAACAGACCAAACCATACCGAAAATATTCATGGATCAGGATGAGATCCAGGTGAGTGTCAAAGATCCGGAGAAAGTATGGAAAAAGGGAATCACAGCTTATGATGAAAAAGACGGCGATATCACGGATTCTCTGGTGATCGAGAGTGTATCGACTTTTCTGGAAAAAGGACGCAGACTGGTCTCCTATGCAGCATTTGACCGGGACGGCCACGTTGCGAAAGCATCCAGACAGCTGATCTACACGGACTATCATTCACCGAAAATCTCCTGTGCAAAGCCATTTTCTTTCCCGGTCGGGACACAGGATATTCTGGATAGTGTCTATGCGACAGACTGCATCGACGGAGATATCTCAAATAAGGTGGAGATCACGGGGGATTCGGTGTTTTTCCTGAATATTGCCGGAGAATATGAGATCTGGCTGCAGGTGACAAACAGCTGCGGTGATATGGTGACGGTTCCGGTCACGCTTGAGATGGTGGATTACAGACAGCAGACGGAGAGGACAAAGTGTGCAGAAGCAGCAAAACAGATGGAAAGGACCAATCTGACAGAAGAAACAGGGCAGAAAGAGACGGAAGGAGCAGAAAATGGAACAAAGGCGGGGTGAGTACAGGATGGATGGAGTGGACAGGGCACTGTCGTATACGGTTCTGACGGATGTTCTGCGGCAGTGGCTGGTGATTTTCTGTTTTGCCGTTTCTGCAGCATTGCTTGCGGCAGCTGTGATGCAGTGGCACTATCAGCCATCTTACACTTCCCAGGCGACACTTTATGTGACAAAAAAGGGACTTCCGAATAATGTCTATGACAATGAAAGTTCGGCACAGGTTATGGCGGAACATTTTGAGCAGATTTTAAACAGCAGTATTTTGCAGAAAAAAGTCGCAGAAGAGATACATCTTGCGGATTTTGCAGGCAGTGCATCGGCAGAGGCGGTGGAGGGAACGAATCTGATCAATCTGGCGGTCACTGCGGCCTCACCGGAGCTTTGCTTTAAACTGATGCAGTCTATTTTGAAAAATTACAGCCTGGTATCGGACTATATGACAGGTAATGCAATCCTGGAGATCTTAAAGGCACCGAAGGTTCCGCTTACGCCGGATCAGCCGTTTGAGCGGCGAAATATCATGATCCAAGCATTTCTGGCTGCGGCAGCATGCTGGGTACTAATCTTCGGCGGGCTGTCCTGGCTGAAGGATACGATCCGCACGGAGGAAGACATTGAACAGAAGCTGGAGGCGAGACGTCTTGGTACGCTCTGGCATGAGCGGAACAGAAAAAAACGGACTGACATCCGCATAGACGATCCGCTGATCAGCTTCCGTTATATGGAATCCCTGCAAAAACTGACACAGCACGTCCAGAAAAAGATGGAGGAGCGAAAGGCACAGACACTGCTTGTGACCAGTGTGCTGGAAAAAGAGGGCAGATCGACAGTGGCGGAAAATCTGGCACTGGCACTTTCGATGCGAAAAGAGAAGGTTTTTCTGTTAAATGCAGATTTCCGGAAGCAGAATGCGTCCTGGCTTGCCGATGAAGAAGGACATTTGAAAATAGAAAATTTTCAGAAATTGTTGGAGAACCTGAAAAAAGAGAATGATTATGTGATCATCGATACGCCGCCGTTTTTGCAGAATGCGGATACGGAGGAGATGGCACAGATGGCGGATGCGTCACTTCTGGTTGTTGCAGAGCACCGGGCACAGGCGAAAGATCTGAATGCGGCACTGGATCTTTTAAATGCACAGGGAGAGAAAAATCTTGGCTGTGTCTACAACAATGCACATGTGGAATTTTTAAGACCGATGGCCTCTTATGGCTATCAGTATGCATATCATTACGGCAGATATGGAGGACATTATGAACGGTGAGATGAGATTGGAGGATGGAAGGATCGACCTTACCTCTCTGGCAGAGACGATGTGGAAACAGGGCAGACGCTTCTGGTGGCTTTTGCTGCTTATTGCAGGGATCGGGGCAGCTGCCTGTTCTTTTCTTGTGAAAAAAACTTATCAGCCGGTCTATACTGCATTTGCTGCTTATGCGGTGAGCAGTGATTCTGTCTATGCGGGAAATAAAAACTATGAGCAGAAAGTAGCAGAACAGATCGGCGTTGTGTTTCCTTATATTTTAACGAGCGATGTACTGCGGGAAAAAGTATGTGAAAAAATGGGGACAAAGACCATGCCGGGAAGTATCGATGCATCGGTGGTTCAGGATACTAATCTGATCACAATCCGGGCAAGGGCTGCAAGTGCCGGCAGGGCGTATGAACTTCTGCAGGCAGTGCTGGCATGTTACCCGGAAATCCTGCATCCGGTGACCGGTGTATTGAAGATGGAGCTTCTGGATGAATCCGGTGTGCCGCATCAGCCGGACAACATTCCGGATGGTCGAAGGGCAGCTCTTGAAGGGGCAGCGGGTGGAAGCCTGCTTTTTATTCTGATCGTGCTTTTTGATGCCATGGCGAAAAAGACCGTCAGAAACCGGGAAGATCTGCAGAGACTGACGCAGATCCATTATCTGGGAAGTCTTCCGAAAACCAGGGCAAAAAAGAGATCGGCTGCCTTTTTAGATGCCCGGTATGCCATCTGTGCAAGACTGGAAAAGGAGCTGAAAAAGAAAAACATGCATACGCTTCTTGTCACCAGTGCCGTTGCCGGGGAAGGAAAGACCACCGTTGCCTGCAATCTGGCACTGGGGCTGGAAAAGAAAGGCTATTCGGTACTTCTGCTCGATGCGGACTTAAGAAAACCGGCTGTTTGCCGGACGATTCAGCTGGATTCTGGTACGGAAGGGGCGTATGAAGTCCTGACCGGGCAGAGAACGGCAGAGGAGGTAAAAATCCGCTGTCGGGATACACAGCTCTGTGTCATTGCGGGAACGAAAAGCCTGTCATCCACGCAGCAGATCCTTGGAACAGGGAAAATCGCAGAGATCATAAAACAGCTGGAAAAGGAGGCAGATCTGGTGATCGTGGACACACCGCCGGCCGGGATTTTGTCGGATGCGGCAATGCTTGCTTCCTGCGTGGACGGAGGTGTTTTTGTTGTAAGACAGGATTTTGCTGATGTAAGGATCCTGACGGAAGGAATAAGGGAACTTTCCGAAGCCGGGATGGAGTTTGCAGGGTGCATTTTAAATCAGACCGAACACAAATAGCAGTGGACAATGGGACCCGCCCCGATATGAGCATAAAAGTGGGATGATAATCCCACGATATGCGAATACTGGGGAGGATTGTGGGAGTGCAACGCACGGAACAATCCGTAGGCATCATAGTTTGGGACTTTTGACTCCAACATCATATAATGAAAAGTATGGAATAAGATAACAGTTACTTAAGATAGATCTAAGGAGCGGATGAAATATCCGCTTTCTTCGATTCTGCAAGAAGAGAGGAAAGACATGACAATAAGAGAATGTTACGAAAAGACCGGGTCTGATTACGAAAACATTTTGAAAAGATTTGGCAGCGAAGCGATGATCCAGAGATTTGCACTGAAGTTTTTAAAGGACGGCAGTTTTTCGGATCTGAAAAATGCCCTGGAAGCAAAAGATGGAGAAAGAGCTTTCCGTGCAGCTCACACGCTGAAAGGCGTATGCATCAACCTGGGATTTGACCGGCTTTATAACGTAAGTGCAGAGCTGACAGAGAAACTGCGAGGCAGAGAGATCGAAGAGAGCGAAGAGCTCTTTGAACAGGTTGAAAAAGAATACCATGCCCTGACTGCTGTATTAAAGCAGTACGAATCAGAACTTTAAAAAGATCGGAAGAAGATCGGATGCGAAAGAGAAAATTGCAGTGAGGAGATGAACTTATGGAATCGGCAAACGGTATAACAAGGCAGCAGGCAGAAGACGAAATGCAGCTTTTCAAGAAAGTCTTTACCGTTGTGCGGCTGCTGGATGGAGAACATCTGGAGCAGATGCATAAGAGATGCAAGCTGGACTGTAAAGACGAAAAAGAGAAAAGTGAGTGCTATGAAATATGGAATAAAGACCATCCGTGTGAAAACTGCACTTCCCTGCAGGCACTGTATCAGCGGACACAGAAGACCAAGCTTGAATTTATCGAGGATGAGCTTTATCAGGTCACTTCCAGATACATAAAAGTAGACGGAAGAGACTGCGTGATGGAGCTTGTCAAATACATGGACATGGATACGCTGGTGGATTCCCGTGGCTGTGAAAAGCTGGTCAATCAGCTGATCGAGTATGATCAGAGATTGTATAAAGATGCACTGACCGGTGTATATAACCGTCGCTATTTTGAAGAGCAGATCAAGAAAAAGAATGAAAATGCCGGGGTGGCTGTCATTGATATGGATGACTTCAAACTGTGCAACGATACGCTCGGCCACAGTGTGGGAGATGCCGCACTCAGAACGATGGTAAAGACAGTTAAACACTGTATCCGCAAGACGGATATCCTGATCCGTTACGGTGGAGATGAGTTTATTCTGATTCTGGAGAACATCAAAAAAGAAAATTTTTTCAATAAACTGGTCCAGATCCAGAGTGATATCCATGCTGCAAACGTACCGGGATTTCCAAAGCTTCAGCTTTCGGTCAGTATCGGCGGAGTGATATCCTCAAAAGAGACGGTCGAGCATGCAGTTATGCAGGCAGATAAACTGATGTATCAGGCAAAAGAGCATAAAAATATGGTTGTTACGGAAGATAATGCCTCCTATGTTGCACCGGGAGTGGCAAACAGAAAGGCACGGCAGCAGATTCTGATCGTGGATGACTCGGAGATGAACCGTGCCATTCTTTCAGAGATGCTGAAAAAGGATTTTGATATTCTGGAGGCAGAAAACGGAAAAGAATGTCTGGATATCCTGCAGCAGTACGGCATGGGGATTTCCCTGGTGCTGCTTGATATCGTAATGCCGGTTGTGGATGGATTTGAAGTGCTGGATGTGATGGTACATAACCACTGGATCGAGGACATTCCGGTCATTATGATCTCCAGTGAGGATTCAGAACCTTATATCCGGCGTGCTTATGAGCTTGGCGTATCAGATTATATCAACCGTCCGTTTGATACAAAAATAGTATGTCAGAGGGTGCATAATACAATCAAACTGTATGCAAAACAGAGAAAACTGGTGACGCTGGTTACCGATCAGATCTACGAAAAAGAAAAGAACAACCAGATGATGATCAGTATCCTAAGCCAGATCGTAGAATTTCGAAACGGTGAGAGCGGACTTCATGTATTACATATCAATATTTTATCAGAACTGCTTCTGGAGCGTCTGGTACAGAAGACGGATAAATATCAGATATCGGCACAGAGGCGTTCTCTGATCACGACGGCTTCTGCACTGCATGACATCGGCAAGATCGGCATCGATGACAAGATCCTCAATAAACCGGGCAGACTGACACCGGAAGAGTTTGATGAGATGAAAAAGCACACGATCATCGGAGAGTCTATCCTGAAAAACGTCGGTATTTATCAGAATGAAGAGCTGGTGCAGCTGGCCATGCATATCTGCAGATGGCACCATGAGCGTTATGACGGCAGGGGCTATCCGGATGGACTGAAGGGCGAAGAGATCCCGATCGAAGTCCAGGTTGTATCGATCGCAGATGTCTATGATGCACTGGTAAGCGAACGTGTCTACAAAAAGGCATATTCGCATAAAAAAGCAGTGGAAATGATCCTGAACGGTGAGTGCGGACAGTTTAATCCTCTGCTGCTGGAGTGTCTGCAGGATATTCAGGACCGTATCGATGAAGAGTTTCAGAATGTAGAAAATCAGAGCGAAGAAGAGAATCAGGAGCGAAAGGTACACGATCAGATCATGGAGACGACGGTGCTGGGCTGAGAAAAAGAGGGCAGTACTGTTGCTCTGCCCTGGCATGACGCTGCTGTGCGGCTGTTCCAAAAAAGCTGCTCTGCCTTGACTTTTGATGCAAATTTTGATATGATTGCGTCAGTAGTCGCAATACATCAGGAGGAACTGTCCAAGGCAGATCTGGCAGGTGATGAACGATTTATACAACAAAACGAAAAGGTGGGATTTTTGATGAAACAGTTTACTTACACAATTCAGGATTCAATGGGTATCCATGCAAGACCGGCAGGTCTGCTTGTAAAAGCTGCAGCAGCATTCAAAGACACAACGATCGAGATCAGCAGCAACGGCAAAAAAGCTGACGTTAAGAGAATCATGGCAATCATGAGCATGGGCGTTAAGCAGGGTGCAGAAGTAACCGTTACCTGTGAAGGTGCGGATGAAGATGCAGCAGCAGAAGCTATGGAGAAATTCTTCAAAGAAAATCTGTAAGATTTACTGCCGTCAGGGAGACTGACAGAGTGATTTTAAAAAGTATAATGAAAGAGGCATGGCCGGAGACGGTTGTGCTTCTTTTTTAGTGACAGGAAAAAGTCGCAAGCAGCAGTTTTTTTGGGGGTTCCGGCAGATCTTTCAGCTTAATTTCAGCCTTTCACCAAATTCCTGACACATCCCCCTGCTAATATGGAAACCAGAAACGGAAAGCAAAAGGCTTAAGCAGGGCGGGAGGTCAATATGAAAAAATATTCCAAAAAGAAGAAATGGATCGCGGCAGGAATGTCCGTGGTTTTAGTCGGCGGAGCAGCCGGCGGTATTTATTTTAACACTCATCACCGTTCGTTTCAGGCAAAGGCAGAAACAGCGTCCGTACAGACAGCAACGGTGGAAAGGGGTGATATTTCAACGACCGTAGTCGGAACCGGAAATCTGGAGGGCAGCAGTGCACAGGATGTGACGATGCCGGCCGGCGTAAAAGTGGATAAAGTTCTGGTAGAGAGCGGTGACAGTGTTCAGAAAGGAGATACGCTGGCAACCGTGGATGCTGATTCAGTAAAACAGGCAATGCTCGATGTGCAGGAAGAGATCGACGAGCTGGATGAAGAGATCGAAGAAACAAAAGATGACAGCACATCGTCTTATGTTACGGCCAAAGTATCTGGAACGGTCACGAAAATCTATGCGAAAAAAGGCAAAGACGTCAGCAAATATATGGCAAGAAAAGGTGCCCTGATGATCATCCAGATGGATGACGAGAACAAAACAGAAGTAGCAGTGACGGCAGCAGTCGGAACCGTCAGCAAAATCTGCGTTTCTGAGGGTGATACCGTCAGTGCCGGTGACAAACTGCTGTATCTTGCCGACACCGGTGAAAGCTCAGAGTATCTCAAGCTGGTATCCGGGCGAAAAGAACTCGCAGAATATATGCAGGAGCTATCGGAACTTTCAACAACAAATAAGATCACGGCCGACTTTGACGGAACCGTGCAGGATGTCAATGTGACGGCGAGCAGCACATCCGGAAGTTCAGGCAGTTCGTCCGGAAACAGCAGCTCCGGAAACAGTGTGTCCGCGGTGCCGACATCCGCATCCGTGTCATCTGCGACGACATCATCGAAAACAGTGACTTCCGCATCGGCAGTAAGTACTGCGGCCTGTAAAAACAGTGCAAAAACATCCTCTGGCATGGCACGGTGCACGGCGGCTGTGAAAACCAGTGCGACAGCAACTGAAAGCAGCCAGGGACAGACGGAAAAGAGCAAGGTCGAGACGGAAAGTGACAGTGAAAAGGAGTCACAGAATGAAATCCAGAAGATTTCCGTGGAAAGTATCAAGGATCTTGTGACGCTACCGGTGACCGGTCAGACACTGCAAAGGGAGATCAAAGAGACCGATCATTATACCGGAACGATCGTCTGGGAGAGTACAGATCAGACGGCTGCAGCAGATACCGTTTATACGGCAAAAGTGACATTGACTGCAAAAAGTGACAGCGAAAAACAGTATGTATTCCCGGAACATGTCGTGATCAGCCAGAGCGGGGCAGCCATCTCAGGTGTGACCAATAATGGTACAGAATTAAGCTTTCAGCTTACGTTTGTAAAGACGGCCGCAGCAGATAAGAAAAATGACCAGAACACAGCAGATGACAGTAAAAACAATACATCCGGAAATGATCAGAATAACAGCGGCGATGCGACAAATGTCGGATCAGGCGGCGATGCAGATGCGTCCGATAACACGCAGAACAGCAACGGCAGCACAGAGAGCGGTACACAGAACAATCTGCCGGCAGGTGCGAACGGTACGCAGAGCAATGATGCAAACAGCACGCAGAACAATAACAGCAGCAATGGAAGCACAGGCGGTACGCAGAGTGCAAGTGCCACTTCTGCATCGACCGCTTCTTCCACCCAGGGTTCGGACAGCAATATCAGTGATGTGACTGCATTTACGCTGTCACCGGATGAGACGATGAACCTGTCGATCAGTGTGGATGAGCTGGATATTCTTTCTATCGCAGAAGGACAGAGTGCAGACATTACCTTTGATGCTCTGGAGAACCAGACCTTTACCGGAACGGTGACATCTATTTCCGGTACTGCATCCGTCAACGGCGGTGTGGCAAAATATACGGTTGAGATCGAGATGGAAAAAGATGACAATATGAGGATTGGTATGAATGCATCCGCGACGATCAAGGTAGAAGATGCCGAAGATATTCTTCTGATCCCGTCTGCGGCACTGCAGGAGCGGGGAGATTCCACCTTTGTCTATACCGGACAGAGCGAAGATGGCACACTGACTGATGAAGTGGAAGTCGAAACCGGTCTTTCCGACGGCAGCAACGTTGAGATCACAAGCGGACTTTCCGAAGGCGACACGGTTTACTATACAAGAACGATAAGTGACAGCCAGAGCGGTAATATGCAGGGATTTGGAGGATTTGGCGACGGTCAGATGCCGTCCAAGCCGTCCGATATGCAGGGCGGTCCTTCCGGCGGAGGCGGACAGGGCGGAGATCCTGGCAGAACACATCCAAATCAGTAAGGCGGTGATGACGATGATTACATTTCGGGATGTTTCTAAGATTTATCATATCGGAGGCGAGGAGGTAAGAGCACTCGACCATGCTTCCATGCAGATCGAACAGGGAGAATTTGTCGGTATCATCGGACCGTCCGGTTCCGGCAAATCTACGCTCATGAATATCATGGGCTGCCTAGATGTGGCGGATGAAGGAGAATATATCCTCGACGGCCAGCCGATCGAGCATTATTCAGAGCGGGAACTGGCAAAGATCCGCAATCACAAGATCGGATTTATTTTTCAGAATTTTAATCTGATACAGAAAATGTCTGCTGAGGAGAATGTGGAACTGCCTCTGATTTATCAGGGCGTTCCGGCACCAGAACGCAAAAGGCGGGTGAAAGAGGCACTGGATCGCGTGGCACTTGGGAAAAGACGGACGCACAGACCGACCGAACTGTCCGGAGGACAGCAGCAGAGGGTGGCGATCGCAAGGGCGATCGTGACCAGACCGTCGCTGTTTTTGGCAGATGAGCCGACCGGAAATCTGGACTCAAAAACAGGAGAAGAGATCATGCGGCTGTTCCATGAGCTGCACGATCAGGGCAACACGATCGTTCTGATCACGCACGATGAGGGCGTGGCACTTCAGGCAGAACGCCGTATTGCGATTTTTGACGGGCATGTCCGGGAGGTGATGGAATGATCTTTCAGTCAATAAAAATGGCATGGAATTCCATCGCATCGAACAAGATGCGTTCCTTTCTGACGATGCTTGGCATCATCATCGGTGTGGCGTCTCTGATCGTACTTGTGTCAATCGCAGACGGAGCGACCGGATCGGTCACGGATACCATTTCTTCGATGGGCACCAATCTGCTGACCGTATCGATCCAGGATGACAAGGAAAATCCGTTGAGGCTTTCGGAACTTTCGGATTTTGTGGATGAAGAGACCATCCGTATGGCAGCACCTTATGCACAGACTTCGGTGACGGCAAAGAGCGGTTACACAAGTGATACCATGACCGTTTACGGTACAACGGGAGCCTATTATGATATCCAGGGTCTGAGCCTTCAGAACGGCCGCTGGATGAACAAAGCCGATGTAGATAATCACACGTATGTAGTGATCTTAAATGCTTATGCGGCAACGCAGCTGATCGGACGTACGAACTGCGTGGGTGAGAGTATTTCTCTGGACGGCAAAAAATATCAGATCATCGGTGTACTGCAGGATGAACAAAGCGGCATATCCTCGACACAGAGTGAGCGGATGGAGGCATATATTCCCTACACTTCACTGACAAGGCTTTCGGACAGTGTACTTTATGTCACCACATTTTATGCGACATCGGCAGATGAGAACAGTATGGATGCGGCAGAAAGTTATCTGACGCAGAAAATGCTGGAGCGATTCGGAAATGACGAAGATGCCTTTACGATCGTCAACCAGTCAGCTGTTATGGAAACGATGGAGAGCGTGACGAATACTCTGGCGTGGATGCTTGGTGGCATTGCGGCGATTTCCCTGGTGGTCGGCGGAATCGGCATCATGAATATTATGCTGGTATCGGTCACAGAGAGAACCAAAGAGATCGGTATCCGCAAAGCCATCGGAGCCGGGCAGTTCAGCATAATGGCACAGTTTCTGACCGAGGCACTGATGGTCAGCATGATGGGCTGTATGGCAGGCATCGCACTTTCGGCACTCATCCTGAAAGTGGCCGGCATGTTTGTCAGTGACATGAGCTTTTCCATATCACCGCAGGTAACGGCACTGGCAGTTGGATTCTCGGCATTTATCGGTATTGTCTTCGGTATTTATCCGGCGTGGAAAGCCGCCAGAAAACATCCGATCGACGCACTGCGTTATTCTGGTTGACCAAACGGGAAAAACTTTATATAATAAAATCACGAAGGGTTTCGTGGTGAAATAGTCAAAAAAAGGAGAAATTTTCAGCGAAATAGGGAAATTTCTCCTTTTTTGTAATACCGGGGTTAAACCAATCAAAATGTATGTTGATCCGACAAAGCGATGAGGGAGGCAGAAATGAAAAGTATAGAAGAAAGATTAAAAAAAGCGGCACTGGGAGCAGGATGCCTGTTTCTGGCACTGGGAGCATTTGAAATGCAGAGCCATGCAGCAGATGCCGCATCCCAGGTGCAGTCAAGAGCGTTGCTGGTCACACGCGGTGACTACGAAGGAACGGAGTATGATCTGACACCGGGACCGCAGAATGACGGAGTGAATGTAAGCCGTATGTTACAGAATGCATATGGCGGACAGAATATTTCCATTACCACGGAAGAGAAAACGAAAACAAAAAGTGAATTAAAGAAGGCGATTCAGACTGCATTTGCAGATTCGGATGCGGATGATGTCAATTATTTTTATTATTCCGGGCACGGACAGCAGGATGGACTCTGTCTGGAAATGGGAAGAAGCCGTGAGAATGTTGTGACGCCGCAGGATCTCTATGACTGTTTTGCAGGTATCGAAGGGAAAAATGTGCTGATCATGGACTGCTGTTACAGCGGCACGATGGGTTCGCAGACCAGGAGCGTTGGGCTGCAGAGTCTTCTTAAAAACACAGTCAGCCGGGATGAGGCAGCAGAAACTTTTGTCGATCAGTTTACGGAAGGTTTTGCACAGGCAGAAAAAGAAAATCAGGGATTTCAGAGTCGGACGGTGTTAAACAGCAGCCGTTTCCGTCTTCTGATGGCAGCGGCAGATGACGAACTTTCCAATCAGGTGATCCGAGGTGATAACAGCGATATCGGAGACGGCGGAAGCGAAAATGAGGAAGCATCTGCAGAACGTACAGAACCGAAACAGGCCTCCGCCTACGGTGTATTTACCGGATCGCTGGTCTATGGAAACGGCATCCATGCAGAACTTGCAGAGACGGACGTTGATTTTGAGGATGCCACGATCGGCACGGCACCGGCGGATTATGACGGGGACGGAGAGATCACCTTTAACGAGATCAAACGTTTCACGCAGAACCATTGTGTTGCAAACCATATGCGGATGTATCCGTCAGACAATCAGGAGGTGTTCCTGCCGGCGGCACAGAAAGCAGAGAAGGCATCTTTTGAGAAAGCAGTTCTGCATTATGCAGAAGATGGAACGCCGAAACTTCAGATATCTTATCAGGCAAGAGAAACGCTGAATGCAGAGGTTGCCTGGTATTATGCAGGGTCTGCATGGGGCCTGCAGCAGCTTTTGTTTACCGTTTACGATCCGGAAGGACTTCCTGATTTTGAGAAAGATGCCGGTGTGGAGAAAGTGGATGGAAAATCCGGAATTTCACTGAAACAGGGAAAAGGCAGTTTTGAAATAACAGTCGGAGATGAACAGACCAGATATTATTCCGGCTATTTTGCCTGCATGATCCGCACAGAAGGCTCGGATTTTTCTTATATCATACCATTTGCGGCTTCCGCAGAGGATCCTTCTCTTATCAATGATATGACGCTGTCGGCAGCGAAAGAACATGCACTTTCTTCTGAAGAGGAATGGGAACTTCTGGCAGATTTTGGATTTTATGTTTCCGAAGAAGGCAGCGATGCCGTACCGGAATTTCCGATACCGCTTATGAGCTGCAGGATCCTGGATGCAGACGGAAACACCGTGCGTGTGCTTGCGGATCAGGAAATGGCAGAGATCGTGCAGCCGGACGGCACGGGAGAGTATCAGTGCCGTGCTTATTTCTGGTGGGACTGCCGTGATGAAAAGGGCAATAAAGTGAAAGCAGGTACTTACACTGCAGTGGTAACGGCAGAAGATGCATCAGGCAGCAAAACACTGGAAAAGGAAGTAAAACTTGCAGAGGACAGAAGTTCGGAAACCGAAACGGAGAGCGAATCCGAAACAGAAAGAGAAACAGAAACGCAGCAGCCGTCTACGGAAGCACCGAATCCGAATACCGGAAAAGAAACCGAAAAGAAAGATCCGGCCGGAAATCATACAGAAAGCACGGAGAAAAAGGAAGTGCAGAGTATTTCTCTTGTCAGCCGTTCTGCTTTTTCCGGTCAGGAAAAGAACGGTGCCAAAATCGTGATCGGAGTCAGAGAAAGTGTTCGTTTAAATCCGGTGATCACACCTGCTTATGCCGCAGATCAACGTGTGACTTACAAAAGCAGCAACAACAAAGTGGCAAGTGTCACACAGGGCGGTGTGATCCGGGCAAAGAAAAAAGGAAATGCCGTGATCACGGTCACAACTGCAAACCAGAAGACCTGCCGCATCAAAGTGACGGTCAGACAGGCACCAAAGAAGGTTACGATCGGTGCAAAAAACAGGACACTGAAAAAAGGAAAAACCCTCCGGCTCAGGGTGAAACTTCCGTCCGGAAGTGCCGCATTCGGCATCCGATACAACAGCAGCAGGAAAAAAATTGCCACGGTGGATGCAAAGGGAAACGTGAAAGCCATCCGGAAAGGAAGTACAGTGATCACTGTGAAACTTTACAATGGAAAGAAAGCAAGACTGAAACTTACAGTCAAGTAAACGTATTGATGAAATTGGACTGAAAATTGTAAAAAGAGTATAATAAAACTGAAAAAAGAGCTGGAATGTACAGCAAAAAATACAAGAAAAGAGTCTGTTTCCGTCGTTTCGGAAATGGACATTTTCTTTTTGTTGTGCTATAGTAAAAATATATGGGTAACAACAGATTAGTAATTTTTTTTCAATAAGGATACTAATTGAATTCCGCAAAAGGAATCTTTTTATCCAGCATCATTTTAAGGAGGTATAATAAAATGGCTAGAAAAATGAAAACCATGGATGGTAACCATGCAGCAGCTCATGCTTCTTATGCATATACAGATGTTGCAGCTATCTATCCTATCACACCTTCATCTGTTATGGCGGAGGCAACAGATGAATGGGCAACTCAGGGAAGAAAAAATATTTTCGGACAGGAAGTTCAGGTAACAGAGATGCAGTCTGAGGCAGGTGCAGCAGGTACTGTACACGGATCTCTGGCAGCAGGTGCTCTGACAACTACTTACACAGCTTCTCAGGGTCTTCTTCTGATGATCCCGAACCTGTACAAGATCGCAGGCGAGCAGCTGCCGGGCGTATTCAACGTTTCTGCACGTGCACTGGCAAGCCACGCACTGTCAATCTTCGGTGATCATTCCGATATCTATGCCTGTCGTCAGACTGGATGTGCAATGCTCTGCGAATCCAGTGTACAGGAAGTTATGGACCTGACTCCGGTTGCTCATCTGGCAGCAATCAAAGGACGTATCCCGTTCATCAACTTCTTCGATGGTTTCCGTACATCTCACGAGATCCAGAAAATTGAAACATGGGATTATGAAGATCTGAAGGATATGGCAGATATGGATGCAATCGATGCATTCCGTAAACATGCACTGAACCCGAACCATCCTTGCCAGAGAGGTTCTGCACAGAACCCGGACATCTTTTTCCAGGCAAGAGAGGCTTGCAACCCTTACTACGATGCAATGCCGGCTATCGTTCAGGAATACATGGACAAAGTAAATGCAAAGATCGGTACAAACTACAAACTGTTCAACTACTACGGTGCTGCTGATGCAGAAAAAGTAATCGTAGCTATGGGATCTGTAAATGATACCATCGAAGAGACCATCGATTACCTGATGGCTGCCGGTGAAAAAGTCGGTGTCGTAAAAGTTCGTCTGTACAGACCGTTCTGTGCAGAAGCACTGATTGATGCAATTCCGGAATCTGTAAAACAGATCACGGTTCTTGACAGAACAAAAGAGCCGGGTGCTATGGGTGAACCGCTGTATCTGGATGTAGTAGCAGCTCTGAAAGGTTCCAAATTCGATGCAGTTCCTGTATATTCAGGACGTTACGGACTTGGTTCCAAAGATACAACACCTACTCAGATCGTTGCTGTATACAACAACACAGAAAAGAAAGTATTCACGATCGGTATCGAAGATGACGTTACCAATCTGTCTCTGCCGCTGGGCGAGCAGCTGATCACAACTCCGGAAGGAACCATCAACTGCAAGTTCTGGGGACTGGGAGCAGACGGTACCGTTGGAGCAAACAAGAACTCCATCAAGATCATTGGTGACAACACAGATATGTACGCTCAGGCTTACTTTGACTATGACTCAAAGAAATCCGGCGGTGTTACCATGTCTCACCTGCGTTTCGGTAAGAAACCGATCAAATCTACCTACCTGATCAAAAAAGCAAACTTTGTAGCATGCCACAATCCTTCCTATGTTCGTAAATACAACATGGTTCAGGAACTGGTTGACGGCGGTACATTCCTGCTGAACTGCCCATGGGATATGGAAGGTCTGGAAAAACATCTGCCGGGTCAGGTAAAAGCATACATCGCAAAGCACAACATCAAATTCTACATCATTGATGGTGTTAAGATCGGTATCGAGACAGGCATGGGTCCGACTCGTATCAATACCATCCTGCAGTCTGCATTCTTTAAACTGGCAAACATCATTCCAGAAGAAAGTGCGATCGAGCTGATGAAAGCAGCAGCAAAAGCAACTTACGGACGTAAAGGTGATGATGTCGTTCAGAAGAACTGGGCAGCTATCGATGAAGGTGCAAAACAGATCGTTGAAGTAAACGTTCCGGAAAGCTGGAAAGACGCACAGGACGAAGGTCTGGATACCAAAGTTGCAACAGGCGACCGTCAGGACGTAGTAGATTTCGTAAACAACATCCAGAACAAAGTAAACGCTCAGGAAGGTAATACACTGCCTGTATCTGCATTCAAAGATTATGTGGACGGTACGACACCATCCGGTGCAGCTGCATTCGAAAAACGTGGTATCGCAGTAAACGTTCCTGTATGGAATCCGGAAAACTGTATCCAGTGTAACCGCTGTGCATACGTTTGTCCGCACGCTGTTATCCGTCCGGTAGCACTGACTGACGAAGAGGTTGCTGCAGCTCCGGAAGGACTGAAGACTCTGCCGATGACCGGTATGAAAGAATATAAATTCACAATGACTGTATCCGCTTACGACTGTACCGGATGTGGTTCCTGTGCAAACGTCTGCCCGGGCAAGAAAGGTGCAAAAGCACTGGCTATGGAAAACATGGAAGCAAATGCCGGCGAACAGAAATACTTCGACTATGCAACAAAACTGCCTGCAAAAGCAGATGTGGTAGAAAAATTCAAAGAAAATACGGTAAAAGGTTCTCAGTTCAAACAGCCGCTGCTTGAGTTCTCAGGTGCCTGTGCAGGTTGTGGTGAGACACCGTATGCAAAACTGGTTACACAGCTGTTTGGTGACAGAATGTACATTGCAAACGCAACAGGATGCTCCTCTATCTGGGGTAACTCTTCACCGTCCACACCGTACACCGTAAACGAAAAAGGACAGGGTCCTGCATGGAGCAACTCACTGTTCGAAGATAACGCAGAGTTCGGTTATGGTATGCTGTTAGCTCAGAAAGCAATCCGTGAAGGACTGAAAGCAAAAGTAGAAGCTGTTGCTGCAAACGAAAAAGCTTCTGATGAAGTGAAAGCAGCCTGCCAGGAATGGCTGGATACTTATAGCGTAGGTGCTACAAACGGAACAGCTACAGACAAACTGGTAGCAGCTCTGGAAGGCATCGACTGTGATACATGCAAAGACATCGTCAAGAACAAAGATTTCCTGGCTAAGAAATCCCAGTGGATCTTCGGAGGTGACGGATGGGCTTATGATATCGGATTCGGCGGCGTTGACCATGTACTGGCAAGCGGCAAAGATATCAACATCATGGTATTCGACACCGAAGTTTACTCCAATACAGGTGGACAGGCTTCCAAGTCTACTCCGACCGGTGCAGTAGCACAGTTCGCAGCAGGCGGTAAAGAAGTGAAGAAAAAAGATATGGCAAGCATTGCAATGAGCTATGGCTATGTATATGTAGCACAGATCTCTATGGGTGCTGACTTCAACCAGACGGTAAAAGCAATCGCAGAAGCAGAAGCATATCCGGGACCATCCCTGATCATCGCATACGCTCCATGTATCAACCATGGTATCAAGAAAGGTATGGCAAAAGCTCAGACAGAAGAAGAACTGGCAGTAAAAGCTGGTTACTGGCATTGCTTCCGTTACAATCCGGCTGCAAAAGCAGAAGGAAAAGATGCATTCACTCTGGACAGCAAGGCTCCGACAGGAGAATATCAGGAATTCCTGAACGGCGAAGTTCGTTACAACTCCCTGATGCGTTCTAACCCTGAAAAGGCTAAGAAACTGTTCGCTAAGAATGAAGCAGAAGCAAAAGCTCGTTATGAATACCTGAACAAACTGATCACACTGTATGGTGCAAATAAAACAGAAGAATAATGAGAAGATCAGCATTTGCTGATAATATAAAAGAGACCGCAGAGCGAAATGCCCTGCGGTCTTTTACGTGAATCTTAAATAATAAAATTGCATTTAATCGATGCCGACGCGGATACCGCCGGAGCGTTCACATGGCTGCAAAAGTACGCAGACCGGTTCGTTGCCGGACCATTCATAGGCATAGGATTCTCCGGAAGCCTGCCCGATCAGGTTTTTCCAGGAAAGATCACTGCGGATCTGCGGATCGCCATATCCGCGGCGGCTCATCCAGCAGATCACGGCATCCGGGTCTACAGAAATTGTAGCATGGCTGTCGGTGTTGTCCATGGCGATTGGGTTGCCGTCCGAGAGCACAGCGACATAGGCATTCGGACCGGCTCCGGTCAGCGTTGAGGTTGCCAGACCTTTCTGGGAAAAGATACCGCAGCCGATAAAGCGGACGCTGTAATCACAGTCCTGTGTAAAAGCGAGAATATTCTCGGACTCTACCGAAAGGATTTCACCCTGGGCAAGTTTATACACAACTACATGCTGTCCATGATTTGCATAATAAGTGACAGAATCGCCATTCATAGTGACTTTCATCAGAGGCAGATTTTCACGGGTGACGCGTCTTGTCAGGGAACCGAGGGCTGCCTGCATCAGGTTGCTCTGTGGACCGAGCAGCAGTTTTTCAAAACGATAATTTTTTCCGCCCTGGCTTTCGCCGGCGATAAAAGCACCGGCCTTTGTGAACAGTACATCATTTCCGGTGCAGGTAACTTTCAGACTCAGTTCATTGATCACTTCAAAATTTAACATAAAACGATTTCCTCCTTAAAAAGAAACGGTGTTCAAGTCTGTTTGACCTGCACACCATACAGACCGCATAAGCCTTCCAGGTCTTTGGCGACCCCGTTTCCGATGGCATTGAATTTCCAGTTTCCGTTATGTAAATAGACTTCTCCAATCATCATGGAGATGACATTGGAATAATATTCATCCATCACAAAGCTGACCAGCTCCCGGTCAGAAGCGGCATCTAAAATCCGCACATAGGCATCCTCGATCATGCCGAAATTCAGGCGTTTGGAAAAGGCATCATTGATCGTCAGCACAAAGACGATCCGGGTGATCGATGGATTCAGTCTGGAAAGATCGATCGCAACGGACTCGCGGTCCGTGTTTTCCCGATCAGAAAAAATCACACTGCAATCCGGACTTTCTTTTTGCCCGTAAAATACAAACCAGTCATCGCCTGAAACTTTTCCGTCACGGCCAAGAAGAAATGCGGAAACATCCACATCACAGGCTGGATTTTTGACATTCCAGCCAAGGCAGGCCTTGATCTTTCCAAGAGAAATTGCATCTCCAAGTAGTGTTTTCTGTCCTTTCCTCGTTTGATTTATCAGAGCAGGCATGATCTGGTGTGAGATGCCGGAAGGAGCAGATGACGTGAATGTATTCTGCTGTGCGGATCTCCGATAAGACGGCGATGGATTCGAAACACGGGATGACATAGGAGTTTCCGATGCCCTGGATACAGTGAATGGCGCGGCTTCTGCAGAGGAGAGAGATTCACTTTGCGTCACGCGATTTATGTTGTGTATGCCTGTATAGTCCTCAGCTCTGGAGGTGACACGGTTGATCTCAAGGATCGAATCTGTGTGAAGGGGGTGCGAAGTCTTTTTTGGAAGAACAAGCATAAAATAACCTCCTTTTCTTTTATCTGCTTTGAGTATACGCTAAAAAGCAGAAATTGTCACGTCTGGATCCAATTTTTCAGGTATCTGTACGGCGACAGTATGCAAAGAGAAACGATTGCCTGGTCGTTTCTTAAAATGCTTGAAAAGAAACGCAAAAAATGATATAGTGATTTATATGTAATTTTACAGAAAAAGAGAGGGCGGCATTCGCATTTCACCTATGTTCAGACAACAGAAATTAAGCATACTTGACGATTATTTTAAAGAGCTTTCGGTCAGAACGACAAGAGAAGAAGTATACTTTTACCGCATCAGCGGTTATACACCGCAGGTCGCGGCCTTTATCCGGAAATATTATGAGGAGGCGAGGCTTCGCGGCGTTGTGATCGAAGGCAGGATTCCCAATCCTGCCGGGCAGAATCTTTCTTATTATGAAGAGATGATGGGCATGGATTTTCAGATGGCTCCTGGTTTTATCGAAAGTCGTTTACAGAAATGGCTTCCGCGGATGAATCCGTACCAGCGGAAAAATATGGCGATGTCCATGTATGATTTTTTTGCTTCTATGCAAAGGGCAGGCAAGACAGAGGGTATGCTGAAAAATGCCTACATCAAGTTCATGTGCTGGCTGTATTATAAGTTCGAGCGGATCGTCAATCTGCTCGGTGAAAATTCCGTCCCGAAGATTCTGTACGAGGGAGACATCAGCCATTATGAGCTGATGCTTTTGTCTATATTGTGCCATGCGGGCTGCGATATTGTACTTTTGCAGTACCACGGAGATCAGAATTATCAGAGACTGGATGCGGCGAATGTATATTCTATGCCGCTGACCTTGCCGGATATGCAGGCATTTCCGGGGGATTTCAGTCTGAAGAATCTTCGCATGCAGCAGCAACAGGAGATCGAGCGAAGCCGCCTTTACGGCAGACTTCCGGATGTCAGAAACTGCACCAATGCATGGATTGAGGGAAAGCCTCTTCTGGATATTGCAAAGCCGCCAACCGTGCGGGGCAGTGATCCTGAATTTTATTATAATTGTTATTGCCAGATAAATGGTGTAGAAGATAAAATCTCTTATACTAACGAGCTTTACCAGCTTTACCAGGAATTAAAAGCCCGGAAGCGAAACATTGTGATCGTAAACGGGCAGATCGAGCCGCCGACTCCGGAGGAGATCGCAAAAGTTTCCAGAAAAAATTACAGCAAAACCGATGAGATGCTTCTGGATCTGAAACGCAATCTTCAGTATCCGGCGAACCGGGAGCTTCAGAGCCTGATGATCAAAGCATTTCTTGATGTGCTTCTGGAGGAGGAAAAAGCACTGGATGAGAACCGCAACAAACTGACCAACAAGGCAGTCTATCTGATCTGCTGGATGATGCGTTATCTGCCGGAGTTATTCAAAAGCTGGCGTATGCCGCAGATTGGATGCTTTTTTTATATGGGCGGATGCAAAAATCGTTTTGAAGCGTTGTTTCTGAAAATGCTGGGCAGACTTCCGGTGGATGTACTGATCCTCGATCCGGATCGCAGTGCTGCGTTTGCACTGGAAGATCAGCTGCTCTATCAGATGAATTTTACGGAGACGCTGCATTTACAGCGTTTTCCGCAGGAAAATACCGAAGTCCGGATGGGGACGGCTGCCTATCATGCGGAGCGGGAACTGGATACTCTGATGTATCAGGATAGTGGACTGTACCGCAACCAGCAGTATCAGAGTGCGGATATCATCAATCTCCAGACGATGTACGAGGAGATCCGGCTTTTATGGAACGAAGAAGTGAAATACCGGCCGAATTTCAGTACGACGGAAAGGACTGTCAATATCCCGGTCATTTTTGCAAAAGTTTCCGGCGTAAAAGACGGAAAAGTATCCGAGTACTGGTCATCGATCCGGGAGCTGATCACAGAAGATACCATGGTGATTAAAAGCTTTCCTTATATTCAGCCGCTTGCAGCCAATCCGATCAAGCCTTATGTGACTGAATTTTACAAAAACGGCAGACTGCAGAAGGCAAAGATCAAAAACCATCCGGCGTATGCCTATGGCTTTTTAAGAGAAGAGATCCAGGAGCACATTCTGAACAAGCTGCAGATCCTGATCGAGCAGAAGCTGATCCGCGGCACCTTTGAAAACGGCACGGAGTACACGATCCTTTCGACGATATTGAACCTGCCGAAAGAAATCCTGCGGATGCTTCAGAAATTTGATTTTACAAAGAAAAATCCGAAACTGATCTATATCAATCCCGGTGAGAAAGTAATCTCACTGGAGGATGCGATCCTTACCGCGTTTTTGAATCTGGCTGGTTTTGACATTCTGTTTTTCATACCGACCGGATATCAGAATATAGAGAACTTTTACAACAGAAAACAGATGGAAGAGCATCAGATCGGGGAGTATTTATATGATTTAAATGTCCCGGATCTGACGAGGATTCCATTGCCAAAGGCACGCCAGAAATCCTGGCGGGACATACTATTCAGGAGGGAGTAAAAGATGGGACTTAATTTTAACAGACCAGATGCTCCAACGCAGACAGCTCCGGCCGCACAGGCGGAACTGGAACAGGTGAAGTCTTATGATATCGTTGTGGACAGAAAGCAGATGAGTGCAGAGCTGGTTGGTTCCAAAGAAGTGGACGATATCGTCAGCACGATCGAGGTCAACAATCTGGAGACGATCGTATCGTTTGGGGCAGAGGTCGCAGAAGAGATCTCCAAAGCATCGGATGTGGTGTTAAACAGCATGGATATGAAACAGCTGGATGAGTCCAGTCAGATGCTGAACACGCTTGCAAAGATCATGGAGAAGTTTGATCCGGATGAATTAAAAGAAAACAAAGGCCTGTTTGACAAACTGTTCGGCGGGCTTCGCAAACAGATGGACAAGATTCTTGCCAAATATCATACAATGGGCGAAGAAGTAGATCAGATCTATGTTCAGCTCAAACAGTATGAGACAGAGATCAAGCAGTCCAACCGCAAATTAGAGACGATGTTTGAGGCAAATGTAAATTATTACCACGAGCTGGTGAAATACATTCTTGCCGGAGAACAAGGCTGTCAGGAGCTGGAAGCCTATATCGCACAGCGTCAGGCAGATATGGAGGCTACCGGGGATCAGTCGATCCAGTTTGAGCTTACCAGCTTAAATCAGGCACTGATGATGCTGGAGCAGAGGACACAGGATCTGCGTACCGCAGAAAACATTGCCATGCAGTCGATCCCGATGATCAAGACGATGGCATTCAGCAACATGAACCTGGTCCGCAAGATCAATTCCGCATTTATCATCACACTTCCGGTATTTAAGCAGGCACTGGCACAGGCGATCATGCTGAAACGCCAGAAGATCCAGGCAGAAGCCATTTCTGCACTGGACCAGAAAACAAATGAGATGCTTATTAAAAATGCACAGAATACCGTGCAGCAGTCCAAGATGACGGCACAGCTGGCATCCGGCAGTTCGATCAAGATTGAGACGCTGGAGACGACCTGGAAAACGATCGTAAACGGTATCGATGAGACAAGACAGATCCAGGAAAATGCAAGAAAACAGCGGCATGAAGATCAGGCAAGACTTGAGAACATCAAGCAGGAATTCAACCAGATGTACCACATGCCGACAAAGAGATACTGAGAGCAAACAAGGTGAATCTTCACCTTAATATAAATCCATAAAGGAGGAAACATTATGCCTATTAATTTATCAAAAGGACAGAAAGTAGATCTGACAAAAGGAAATCCGGGACTGAAAAGCATTATGGTAGGACTCGGATGGGATGTGAACGCATTTGATACAGGAGCAGATTTTGACCTGGATGCAGCAGCATTTATGTGCGGTTCCAACGGCAAATGCCCGACCGAAAAAGAATTTATCTTTTACGGAAATCTGGAACATCCGACCGGATGTGTCAAACATATGGGCGACAATCTGACCGGTTCCGGCGAAGGCGATGACGAACAGATCATGGTCGATCTGACACAGGTTCCATCCGACATCGAACGTATCGCATTTACCGTAACGATCTACGATGCAGATGTCAGAAGACAGAATTTCGGACAGGTATCCAACGCATTTATCCGTATCGTGGATGATGCAACCGGAAAAGAACTGATCCATTTTGACCTCGGAGAGGATTTCTCCATTGAGACAGCCGTTGTGGTAGGCGAGCTGTACAAGCACAACGGAGAATGGAAATTCAACGCCATCGGCAGCGGATTCCAGGGCGGTCTGGCAGCACTGTGCGGACATTATGGAATCGAAGTCGCATAAGTAGTACAGGCAGATAAAATGAATTTGAGCAATGCTTAAAAACCTGGAAAAGGGGGCATGATTATGTCTATCAGTTTACAGAAAGGACAGAAAGTGAATCTGTCCAAAGAGAAAAAGGGGTTATCCAGAGTCGTAGTAGGACTTGGATGGGATGAAGTCAAAAGATCTAGAGGATTTTTTGCACTGAAACCGGCACCGATCGACTGCGATGCTTCTGCAATCTTACTGCAGAACGGCAGAATGGCAGGAAGAGATGATCTGGTATACTATAACAATCTGACACACAAATCCGGAACCGTCCGTCACATGGGTGATAACCTGACCGGCGAAGGAGAAGGCGATGACGAGCAGATCGTGATCGACCTAGACCGTGTGCCGTCTGAGTATGACAAGATCGTGATCGTTGTAACGATCTATCAGGCACAGCAGAGAAAGCAGCATTTCGGACTGATCGAGAATGCGTTTATCCGCCTGGTAGACGGAAAAAATGACCAGGAGATCTTAAAGTACAACCTGACAGAGGACTACTCAGGAATGACGGCGATGATCTTCGGTGAGATCTATCGCTACAACGGTGAGTGGAAATTCGGTGCCATCGGACAGGGAACAAGGGACGGCGGCATCGGTGAGATGGCAGCAAGATTTCAGAAATAAGAGCGTACCGGTATGACATGGTGCGATATGGGAGAGACTATATCTGAGATGAAGTGATTCATATAGTTTCTCCCTGCTTATAAGCAGAAAAATAAAAACAGGAGACAAAAAGATGAAGTATAATGGTTTGACAGACAAACAGGTCGAAGAGTCCAGAAGTAAATTTGGTTCCAACGAGATCCCGGATTCCGAGCCGACCACGTTCTGGGAAGAATTCAAAGAGACGTTCAGTGATCCGATGATCAAGATCCTGCTGGCGATCGCAGCACTGATGATCGTGATGTTCTTCTTTGGGTATGCGGAGATTTACGAGCCGCTCGGAACGATCGTTGCAGTGCTGATCGTGGCAACCGTATCTGCAAAGACCGGTGTTGCAAGCGATACCAAGTACCGTGAACTGAAAGACAATACAGAGAAAGACAAGTGTAAAGTTCACAGGAACGGCGTGATCACGGTGATCGATGTTGATGATGTTGTAGTCGGTGACAAAGTCCTGCTGCAGTCCGGTGATAAAATCCCGGCAGACGGTGTACTGATCGACGGGGCACTGCGTGTGGACAACTCCGCACTGAACGGCGAGGCAGAAGAATGTAAAAAAACAGCGGCATCAGAAGATTTTCAGCTGGAAGATGACATCACAGGCGATACCTTTGTCGATGCACACTCCCTGTTCCGCGGAGCAGTGATATTTGACGGCGAAGGTATTCTTGATGTACGCAAGGTCGGACTGAAGACCATGATGGGAAAAATGGCAGAAGAGATGCAGGAAGACGAGCCGGATTCTCCTTTGAAAGTAAAACTTGCCAAACTTGCAAAACAGATTTCCACGTTTGGTTATATCGGTGCGGTATTGATCGCCGTACTTTACCTGGTCTACTTTGTTATGCAGGCGGGCGGAGTTTCCCAGTACTTTGCAATGGGGATTGAACCAGTTGTCAAAGATGTTGTAAGGGCTCTTTCTCTGGCAATTGTCATCATCGTCTGTGCAGTTCCGGAAGGACTTCCGCTGATGATCTCCCTCGTGCTGATGCAAAATACAAGCAAAATGCTTGACCACAATGTCCTGGTAAGAAAAGCAGAAGGTATCGAGACAGCAGGTTCTTTAAACATTCTCTTCAGTGATAAGACAGGAACGATCACAAAAGGTATGCTTGAAGTGGTCGATTTCTTTACCGGCGACGGCAATTCCATTGATATTGCACAGTTGAGTAAACACAGCAAGGTGAAAGGTCTTGTGGATCTTGCCATCGGTAAGAATACACAGTCCATGTTTGATGCATCCCATAAAGTCATCGGCGGAAATGCAACCGATCAGGCATTGATGAAGTTTTTGGGTGAGGAGACATTCAAGACGCTGGAGAACAGCAGCGAATATAAAATAACAAAACAGCAGTCTTTCAACTCTGCAAATAAATTCAGTCAGGCACGCATCGACAGCACCGGTAAAACTTTCTATAAAGGGGCACCGGAAAAACTTCTGGCAAATGCAGTGAAATATCTGGATGCAGACGGCAATATCTGTACCATGGACAACGCCATCCTGAACCGCAAGATCGATGAACTGGCAGCAAAAGCAATGCGTGTGCTGGCCTTTGGTTATTCAGAAAAAGACATGGTTGAAAATTCAATCAATGATGATATCGTGATCATTGGTCTGGTGGGCATTCGTGACGATGTACGTCCGGAAGCAAAAGAAGCGATCCGGGAAGTACAGGGAGCCGGTATTCAGGTCGTTATGATCACAGGTGACCGCCTTGAGACAGCGGTAGCGATCGCAAAAGATGCAGGACTGTTAAAAGGAGGCAGCGACCGTGCACTTTCCTCCGCACAGCTCAATGAGATGAGTGATGAAGAAGTGAAGAAGATCATACCGAATATCCGTGTGATCGCAAGAGCACTGCCGACCGACAAGTCCCGTATGGTACGCCTGTGCCAGGAGATGAACCTGGTAGTCGGCATGACAGGTGACGGTGTCAACGACTCACCGGCACTGAAACGTGCAGATGTTGGTTTTGCCATGGGAAGCGGAACCGAAGCAGCAAAAGAAGCAGGTAAGATCGTTATTCTGGATGATAATTTTAAATCCATCAAAGATGCCATCCTCTATGGAAGAACCATCTACCATAACATCCTGAAATTCTGTAAATTCCAGCTGGTGATCAACGTGGCAGCCGTTGTGGTCAGTGCGATCGCACCGTTTTTCGGTGTGGATGAACCACTGAAAGTAACACATCTTCTCTTTGTAAATCTGGTCATGGACGGACTGGGAGCGATGATGCTTGGCAATGAACCGGCAAAAGAAGAATATATGGCAGAAGCACCGCGAAAACGTGATGAAAGTATTGTAAGCAAAAAAATGATGGGACAGATCCTCACAATGGGAATCTGGCTTACCGTGGTAAGCTTTATCTATCTGAAAGTGCCGTTCTTTGTAAATCTGTTTGCAAATGAGGAACAGCACCTGACGGGTTATTTTGTACTGTTTATTGTGGCAGCTTTGTTCAACGGCTTTAATGTGCGTGACGATGGATTTGCAATTTTTGCCGGTCTGAATGAGAATAAAGATTTTATTAAAGTATTTCTGATTATTATAATCGTGCAGGCATTGCTCGTAAATGCGGCGATCGTTCCGCTGGCCCCGTTCCAGTGGATTGGAGAAATGTTCAGCTGTGTTCCGTTTGGAATCAAAGGCTGGATTGCAGTTGTTCTGCTGGCATGTACAATGATTCCGGCAGATATGGTCAGAAAACTGTGCGTAAATAAATAACAGGTAATCCAACAGGGAAAGTGCGGTGTCACGTATGGGATCGCACTTTTTCCGTTGATATAACAGGGGTTTGTACATGAGAGAATTCAGAAGATGATTTCCTTTATTGGCCGAAAGGAGTTTCATGTACTTCAGACGACGACAAACCAGTATATTGCATGTGGAAATGCAGCGAAGCAGCTGCAGAACAGATCCGATTATCTGACGGAGCAGGTCAGGCTTTATGCGATGACCGGGCAAAGTAAATATATTGATGCTTATTTTGAAGAAGCAGAAACAAAACAGAGCAGAGAGAAAGCTCTGGATATTTTGAAAAGATATTTTGACGGGACAGAAACTCAGACCGCCCGAATAAAGGAGAGAGTATTTTTAAAGATGCAGACCAGGCACTCTATTATGTAAAAGAATATGGCAGAAAGGGCTGCAGTTTTTATGAATAAATAAAAAGAAAAGAGGTTTTTTCATGGCAATAAAAGAATTACAGGCGTACGAACTTTTAAGGGAAGAGGGGCTTTCCGATATTCAGTCAGTCGGCTATCTGCTGCGTCACAGAAAAAGCGGTGCACGCATCATGGTCATTGCAAATGATGACGATAATAAAGTATTTCATATTACATTTCGTACACCTCCGGTAGACAGCACCGGGGTAGCACATATTCTGGAACACTGTTCGCTGTGTGGAAGCGAAAAGTTTCCGTCCAAAGATCCGTTTGTGGAGCTGGTAAAAGGTTCGCTCAATACCTTTCTGAATGCGATGACCTATCCGGATAAGACCATGTATCCGATTGCAAGCTGCAATGACAAAGATTTTGCAAACCTGATGGATGTCTATATGGATGCCGTTTTTCATACCAATATTTATAAAAAAGAAGAGATTTTCCGTCAGGAAGGCTGGAATTATCATCTGGAAAATCCGGAGGATGAGATCACCTACAATGGTGTGGTATACAACGAGATGAAAGGAGCTTATTCTTCACCGGAAGATGTGCTTGATCGCGAAATTTTAAATGCACTTTATCCGGATACACCGTATGGATTTGAGTCCGGAGGAGATCCGCAGTGTATCCCGGATCTGAAATACGAAGATTTTCTGGCTTTCCATGGAAAATATTATCATCCGTCCAATGCCTACATCTATCTCTATGGAAATATGGATGTTGAGGAACGCCTTACCTGGCTGGATCAGGAATATCTCTCTAAATACGGAGAAAAAGAGGTAGATTCAAAGATCAGTATGCAGAAAGCGTTCGATGCTCCGCATGAGATCTATAAAAAATATTCTATTTCCACATCCGAATCGGAAGAAGACAACACCTATCTTTCCTGGAATGTGTCCGTTGGCATAAGCAGCGATGTACGTCTTGTGACTGCCATGGCAATCCTGGAATATGCACTTTTGTCAGCACCTGGGGCACCGCTTAAACAGGCTCTTTTGGATGCCGGGATTGGAAAAGATATCCTAGGCTCTTTTGAGAGCGGCATTCAGCAGCCGTCCCTTTCTGTAGTCGCTAAAAATGCAAATGTCGGTGACAAAGAAAAGTTCCTGGCAGTGATCCGCAAGGTACTGGAAGAGCAGGTGAAAAACGGCATCGATAAAAAAGCACTGCTGGCAGGTATCAATTCTTCCGAGTTCCGTTTTCGTGAGGCAGATTACGGCTCTTATCCGAAGGGCCTGATGTACGGAATCGACATTATGGACAGCTGGCTGTACGGCGAGGGTGATCCGTTTGCCTATGTCAAACAGCTGGATATTTATAAGGAACTCCGTGATGCAGTAGAGAGTGATTATTACGAGAAACTGGTGCAGAAATATCTGCTGGATAACACACATGTGGCGGTTGTTGTCGTTGCACCGGAAAAGGGACTGACTGCAAAACTGGAGGCAGAGACGGCAAAGAAACTGGCAGATTTTAAGGCAGGTCTCAGTGAAGAACAGGTAAAGGAGCTGGTAGAAAAAACAGCAAAACTGCAGGAATTCCAGGAGACACCGTCCACACAGGAAGAGCTGGAGAAAATCCCGATGCTTACCAGGGAGGATATCACAAAGAAATGCAGACCGATCTGCAACAGAGAGCTTTCTTTTGGCAACACCAAAGTTCTGTGGCATGATGTGAACACGAACGGCATCGCTTATCTGACCCTTTATTTTGATCTGTCCGTTGTCAGAAAAGAGGATCTGCCTTATGTCGGCCTTCTGAAAAATGTGCTGGGCATGATCGACACCGAGCATTATGCTTACGGAGATCTGTTCAATGAGATCAATATGCAGACTGGAGGTATCGGTACCGGGATGGTCGTATTTCCAGAAAAGGACACACAGAAGATGTATCCGATGTTTACCGTATCAGCCCGCACACTTTATGATAAAATCGACTTTGTGTTTGATGTGATCGAGGAGATTTTATTCACATCCAAACTGGACGATGAGAAACGCTTAAAAGAGATCGTTTCCGAGCAGAAATCAAGGACACAGATGCGGCTGACAACGGCAGGACATTCGGCAGCGGCAACCCGTGCCATGGCTTATTTCTCCGAGACAGCTGCGTTCAGTGATCGCAGCAGCGGGATTGACTACTATCGCATGCTCGATGACCTCGATGCAAATTTTGAAACGAAAAAAGAGAATCTGAAGAGTAAATTGAAAGAGCTGATGAACGTGATTTTCCGACAGAATGCCATGGTATTTTCCGTAACAGCGGAAGAGAAGGGGCTTGCCGGACTGGAAGAGAAAGTGACAGGATTATGCGAAAAACTTTCGTTGGATAAGAGAACACCTTCAGAAGAAACCCTTGCATACGGAAAGCTGAACGAAGGCTTCCAGACCTCCGCCAAGATCCAGTATGTGACACGTGCCGGAAATTACCGCGAGGCAGGCTATGATTATACCGGGGCACTGCGGATCCTGAAGGTGATCATGAGCTATGAATATCTCTGGGTGAATGTGCGTGTCAAAGGCGGGGCGTATGGCTGTATGAGTGGATTCGGCAGAAATGGCAATTCCTATTTTGCTTCTTACCGTGATCCGAACTTGCGTCAGACCAACGAGATCTACGAAGGCGTGCCGGAATACGTGGAACATTTCAACGTCGAAGAGCGTGATATGACAAAATACGTGATCGGAACAATCAGTGAGATGGATACGCCACTCACAGCAAGAGCACAGGGAGCACGTTCTGATGCTGCTTATTTCGGACATGTGACTGAAAGCGACCTTCAGAAAGAGCGTGACCAGGTACTCTATGCGACACAGGAAGATATCCGTGCCCTGGCACCGCTGATGCGTGCAATCCTGGCAGAAGACTGCATCTGCGTGCTCGGAAACGAAGATGCACTGGAAAAAGAGAAAGAGATGTTTAGAAATCTCGGACCACTTTAAGGAGGAATCATATACAGATGGCAGAGAAAAGTTACAAATCCGGTTTTGCGACCCTGATCGGCAGACCAAACGTAGGAAAATCCACACTCATGAACCACCTCATCGGGCAGAAGATCGCGATCACGTCCAACAAACCGCAGACAACGAGAAACCGGATTCAGACCGTCTATACAGACGAAAAAGGACAGATTGTATTTCTGGACACACCGGGTATCCACAAGGCGAAAAACAAACTGGGTGAATACATGGTCAATGTGGCAGAACGCACCCTCAATGAGGTCGATGTGATCCTCTGGCTGGTGGAGCCGAGTACCTTTATCGGAGCCGGCGAGCGTCATATTGTGGATCAGCTCAAAAAAACAAAAACACCGGTCATCCTGATCATCAACAAGATTGATAAAGTAGATAAAAAAGAGATCATAAAATATATGGATGCTTACCGCAAAGTCTATGATTTTGCGGAGATCATCCCGGTGTCGGCACTTCGCAGTGTCAATATGGATACTGTGATCGAGAGTATTTTCAAATATCTGCCGTACGGACCGCAGTTTTATGATGAAGATACGGTGACAGATCAGCCACAGAGACAGATCGTGGCAGAGATGATCCGCGAAAAGGCACTTCGCTCTCTGGAAGAGGAGATCCCGCACGGTATTGCCGTTTCTATTGAAAAAATGACAGAACGCAAAAGCAAAGGCGGCAGCATCTGTGATATCGAGGCGACGATCATCTGCGAGCGGGATTCTCACAAAGGAATCATCATCGGAAAAGGCGGACAGATGCTCCGCAGGATCGGTTCACAGGCACGCCGTGATATCGAGGATATGCTCGAAGAAAAAGTCAATCTCCAGCTCTGGGTCAAAGTCAAGAAAGACTGGAGAGACAGTGACTTCATGATCAAAAACTTCGGATACGATAAAAAAGATATCTGAAATCAGAAACGACGATTCCGTACAGACATCAGCATTTGCTGACGGGACTGTAAGAATATGAGAGAATATATGGATGATAAAATTGCACTGACAGGGATTGTGCTTATAGCGGCACCGATCGGAGAATCAGATAAACGGCTGGTGCTGCTGACAAGAGAGCGGGGAAAGGTGACTGTATTTGCAAGAGGAGCCAGAAGACCGGGCAATCCCTTTCTGGCTGCCGCAAACACCTTTGCTTTTGGAACCTTTTATGTAAAAGAAGCAAGGACTGCCTATCAGCTTGTGCAGACAGAGATTCGAAATTATTTCCGGGAGATCACAGAAGATGTGGAGGCTGCCTGCTATGGAAGCTATTTTCTGGAGTTTGCCGATTATTATGCCAGAGAGAACGATGACGGCACACAGATTATCCAGCTGCTCTACGGGGCACTGCGTGCAGTGCTCAATCAAAAACTGGACCGGGAACTGATCCGTTATGCCTTTGAACTGCGTATGATGGCGGCAGGCGGAGAATATCCGCAAGTGTTCGAGTGTGCAGTATGTGGAGCAAAGCATGATCTTTGTGCCTTCCTTACAGATAAGAACAGCGTACTGTGCCGCAGCTGTGTCTCAAAAGTACAAAGGAGCAGACCGGTTCTGGAATCAACAATCTATACGATGCAATATGTGATCAGTACGCCGGTCGAACGCCTCTTTGCCTTTGCACTATCAGCACAGGTAAAGAAAGAGTTTATCAGTCTGGTTGAGAAATTCCGGAGGCGTTACATAGACCGGGATTTCAAATCTCTGGAGATTCTGGAGATCATGCGGCATACCAGAAACGCTCTTTACAAGGACGGTCAATAATGGTATGATGAAAAATGCCACGCGAACAGGTGGCGTATTCTGTACTTTATATACAGAAGGGTATATGGTAAGTTTCAGGAAAGGCAGGGCAGCGAAGGAGATTTTGCTGTGTCTGGATGGGGAATATTATGAAGAAATGGAAGGGAATTCTGGCAGTCATCCTGATAACCGGATGTCTTGGCGGCTGCAGTCAGTTTCAGGCAGAGCACAATGCAGTAAAAGTGAAACGGGACGGCAGTGTACAGGCGGCGGTGATCGACACGCTGGACAAATCCTACTACAGCGAGGATGAGCTGAAGCAGACGATCGATGATTCTGTGAGTGCGTACAATCAGTCACAGGAAGGTGATCCGATCGTTGTCAAAAAATTTAACGTCACAGACGGAAAAGCAGAGCTGTATATGAACTATGCGGCTTCCAGGGATTATCAGGATTTCAACAATGTGACCTTTTATGCGGGAGACCTGCAGGGAGCATACAATCAGAAGTACGAATTCCCGGATGAATTTCAGAAAGTGGAAAACGGAAAAGTTACAGGAAGTGTGACAAGATCCGATATTTTGAGCGGTCTGAACTACAACGTTGTAATCTGTTCGGAAGAGATGGATATCGAAGTTCCGGGCAAGATCCTTTACGTTACGACGGATGCAGTTGTCACCGGAAAAAAGACGGCAACCAGCATTTCAGAAGAGCGGGAAAAGGCAGCAGAATCCGAGACGGAGACAGCATCGGAAAGTGAGAGCACAGACGGCGGATCAAAATCCGATGGCAATGCGGAGAAAGGCCAGTTTGAAGTAGAATCCGAAAGTAAGTCCGCAGCAGGAAACGAAGCTTCCGATACCGCAGATGACGCAGAAGAAGTAAAACATACACTGACATTTGTCATATACGAATGATGTCAGGGAAAAGTCTGAGATCACAATATGTCTGCACAGAAGTATTTTCGGGGCAGCACATTTTGATATAACACGATAAACAGCGAGCAAAGAAGTAAACATAAACGGCTTCTTTCAATATATGCATATGCCGCAGAGACGGCCGACAGGAGGAGACAAATGGAAAAAACAATGGACAAGATCGTGGCACTGGCAAAATCCAGAGGTTTTGTATATCCGGGTTCCGAGATTTACGGAGGTCTGGCAAATACCTGGGATTACGGTAATCTTGGTGTAGAGTTGAAGAACAATGTAAAACAGGCATGGTGGAAGAAATTCATCACAGAGAATCCATACAACGTAGGTGTTGACTGTGCGATTCTGATGAATCCGCAGACCTGGGTAGCATCCGGACATCTCGGAGGCTTTTCTGATCCGCTGATGGACTGTAAAGAATGTCATGAGCGTTTCCGTGCAGATAAGCTGATCGAAGATTTCTGCGATGAGAAAGACATTGCACTGGAAGGCTCTGTCGATGGATGGACACAGGAACAGATGCGTGATTTCATCGAAGAGCATCAGATTCCATGTCCGACCTGCGGAAAACATAATTTTACCGATATCCGCCAGTTCAATCTGATGTTCAAGACATTCCAGGGTGTAACAGAAGATGCAAAGAATACGGTATACTTAAGACCGGAAACAGCACAGGGTATCTTTGTAAACTTTAAAAACGTACAGAGAACATCCAGAAAGAAAATCCCGTTTGGTATCGGACAGATCGGTAAATCATTCCGTAACGAGATCACACCGGGTAACTTCACATTCCGTACCAGAGAGTTTGAGCAGATGGAGCTGGAGTTCTTCTGTGAGCCGGGTACCGACCTTGACTGGTTCCAGTACTGGAGAGCATTCTGCATCGACTGGCTGAAGAATCTGGGCATGAAAGAAGACGAGATGAGAGCACGTGACCATTCACCGGAAGAACTGTGCTTCTACAGCAAAGGTACAACCGACATCGAGTTCCTCTTCCCGTTTGGATGGGGCGAGCTGTGGGGTATCGCAGACCGTACCGACTATGACCTGACACAGCATCAGAATGTATCCGGCCAGGATATGAGCTATTTTGATGATGAGAAGAAAGAAAAATACATTCCGTATGTTATCGAGCCTTCTCTTGGTGCAGACCGTGTGGTTCTGGCATTTCTGTGCAGTGCTTATGACGAAGAAGAGCTGGAAGGCGGCGATATGCGTACCGTTCTGCATTTCCATCCGGCACTGGCACCGGTTAAGATCGGAGTTCTGCCGCTGTCCAAGAAACTGAACGAAGGTGCGACAAAAGTATTCGAACAGCTCTCAAAGAAATGGAACTGTGAATACGATGACCGCGGAAACATCGGAAAACGTTACCGCAGACAGGATGAGATCGGTACACCGTTCTGTGTAACCTACGACTTTGATTCTGAAGAAGACGGAGCAGTTACCGTACGTGACCGTGACACCATGGAGCAGGAGCGTATCAAGATCGAAGATCTGGCAGCCTATTTCGAAGAAAAGCTGGCATACTAAGAAGCGAGCAGCAATTCTGACAAGAATTGCCTGAAAACTGTACGAAATACACAAAAATGCATAAGTAAAATAGAATAAACTATACAAAAAGCAGAAAGAACCTTGTGAGTCTTTCTGCTTTTATGTTATAATGTTTATAGAATTGCGGGAGTTACTTTGTAACGGAGCAATTCTAAGGCATCATTATGCATCGTTATATTTTTGCAACGGAGCAATCCGCAGGCATCGGCCGGGGTCAGAAGACGGAAATATGATATGCCTGCACCGGAATAAAGTATTAAGGAGGATTTGTGTTATGGGAATGCGAAACATTATTGTAGGACAGTCAGGCGGGCCGACTTCGGTTATCAATTCCAGCCTTGCGGGGGTTTACAAGACAGCGATTGAACGTGGTTTTGACAAAGTATACGGTATGCTTCACGGCATCCAGGGATTTCTGGATGAGCAGTACGTGGATCTTTCCACGCAGATTCATTCGGATATGGATATCGAGCTGCTGAAGAGGACACCTTCGGCATTTCTTGGTTCCTGCCGTTACAAACTTCCGGAGATCCATGAGGACATGGAGATTTATGAGAAAATTTTCGGTATCCTGGACAAGCTGGAGATCGAGGCATTTATCTACATCGGCGGCAATGACTCCATGGATACGATCAAAAAACTTTCGGATTATGCGATTGTCAAAGGTCATAAACAGAAATTTTTAGGTGTGCCAAAGACAATCGACAACGATCTTGCACTGACTGACCACACGCCGGGATTTGGAAGTGCAGCCAAATACATCGGAGCATCGACAAAAGAAGTGATCCGCGATGCACTGGGACTCACCTACAAAAAAGAGATGATCACGATCATAGAAGTTATGGGAAGGAATGCCGGATGGCTGACAGGGGCGACGGCACTTGCAAAGACCGAAGAATGCGAAGGTCCGGATCTTATTTATCTGCCGGAAGTGCCGTTTGATATCGATGTATTCCTTTCAAAGATCAAAGATCTGCTCAAAGAGAAAAAATCCATCATCGTAGCGGTGTCTGAGGGAATCAAACTTCCGGACGGACGTTATGTGTGTGAACTTTCCGGCGGCGGAGATTATGTGGATGCATTCGGACACAAGCAGCTGACCGGAACGGCCGCATATCTAGCGAATTTCCTGGGAGCAGAGATCGGATGCAAGACAAGGGCAGTCGAATTTTCCACCCTTCAGCGAAGTGCTTCCCATATGGCATCCCGTGTGGATATCAACGAAGCGTTTATGGTAGGCGGTGCAGCCGTCAAAGCAGCAGATGAAGGAGACAGCGGCAAGATGGTCGTTATTGACCGCGTATCCGACGATCCGTACATGAGTGCGGCTGGCATTTATGATGTCCACAAGATCGCAAACAACGAAAAAACGGTTCCGAGAGCATGGCTCAACAAAACAGCAGATTATGTGACAGAAGAATTTATCAATTACATTGAACCGCTGATCCAGGGAGATTATCCGCCATTTATGGTAAATGGTCTTCCACAGCATCTTGTTCTGAAAAAATAACAAAAAAACTTCTTTTTTTGTGGACAATAGCTTGACTGAGAACAGATTTATGTTAGAATATTACTGTATGAAAGTTAAAAAGTTCTGACTGAACTGTATACAATTACTTTTGAGGAGGAAATAACACAATGGCAACAAAATGGGTTTATATGTTCAAGGAAGGCGACGCCACCATGAGAAACCTGCTGGGTGGAAAAGGTGCCAACCTTGCTGAAATGACCAACCTTGGTCTGCCGGTACCACAGGGCTTCACAATCACAACAGAAGCTTGTACACAGTACTATGAAGATGGCAGAAAGATCAATGACGAAATCATGGGACAGATCATGGAAGCGATCGATAAAATGGAAGGCATTACAGGCAAAAAGTTCGGAGATAAAGAGAATCCGCTTCTGGTTTCCGTTCGTTCCGGAGCAAGAGCTTCCATGCCTGGTATGATGGACACGATCCTGAACTTAGGTCTGAATGAAGAAGTTGTTGAGACACTGGCACAGGCATCCGGCAATCCACGTTGGGCTTGGGACTGCTATAGAAGATTTATCCAGATGTTCTCAGACGTAGTTATGGAAGTAGGTAAAAAATACTTCGAAGAGCTGATCGACAAGATGAAAGAAGAAAAAGGCGTGAAACAGGACGTAGACCTGAATGCGGATGATCTTAAAAACCTGGCTGAACAGTTCAAAGCTGAATACAAAGAGAAGATCGGTAAAGACTTCCCGACAGATCCGAAGGAACAGCTGATGGAAGCTATCAAAGCTGTATTCCGTTCATGGGATAACCCAAGAGCAAATGTATATCGTCGTGACAACGATATCCCATATTCATGGGGAACCGCTGTAAACGTACAGATGATGGCATTTGGTAACATGGGTGATGACTGCGGTACAGGTGTTGCATTTACACGTGACCCGGCTACAGGAGAAAATGGTCTGTTTGGTGAATTCCTGACAAACGCACAGGGTGAAGACGTAGTTGCTGGTGTTCGTACACCTATGCACATTTCCGAAATGGAAGAGAAATTCCCTGAAGCATTCGTACAGTTCAAGAACGTATGCGAAACTCTGGAAAAACACTACAGAGATATGCAGGATATGGAGTTCACAGTAGAACATGGTAAACTGTACATGCTGCAGACACGTAATGGTAAGAGAACTGCAAAAGCTGCTCTGAAGATCGCTTGTGACCTGGTAGATGAGGGCATGAGAACAGAAGAAGAAGCTGTAGCAATGATCGACCCACGTAACCTGGATTCTCTGCTGCATCCACAGTTCGATGCTGCTGCACTGAAAGCTGCTGAACCACTGGCAAAAGCACTGGGTGCTTCACCGGGAGCTGCCTGCGGTAAGATCGTATTCACAGCTGATGATGCTGTAGAATGGGCTGCAAGAGGAGAAAAAGTTGTTCTGGTACGTCTTGAGACATCACCGGAAGACATCACAGGTATGAAATCTGCACAGGGTATCCTGACAGTTCGTGGTGGTATGACATCTCATGCTGCTGTAGTAGCTCGTGGTATGGGTACATGCTGTGTATCCGGATGCGGCGACATCACTATGGACGAAGCAAACAAGAAATTTACACTGGCAGGAAAAGAATATCACGAAGGTGATTGCATTTCCCTGGATGGTTCCACAGGTAATATCTATGACGGCATCATCCCGACCGTACCGGCAACAATCGCTGGCGAATTCGGAAGAATCATGGGATGGGCTGATAAATTCAGAACTATGAAAGTTCGTACAAACGCAGACACACCGGCAGATGCTAAAAAAGCACGTGAGCTGGGTGCAGAAGGTATCGGTCTTTGCCGTACAGAGCATATGTTCTTCGAAGGCAACAGAATTGATGCATTCCGTGAAATGATCTGCTCTGAAACTGCAGAAGAAAGAGAAGCTGCACTGGCTAAGATCCTTCCGGAACAGCAGGGCGACTTCGAAAAACTGTATGAAGCACTGGAAGGTAACCCAGTTACCATCCGTTTCCTGGATCCGCCTCTGCATGAGTTCGTTCCGACAGAAGAAGAGGACATCAAGAAACTGGCTGACGCACAGGGCAAGACTGTTGAGCAGATCAAAGCTATCATCGACAGCCTGCACGAGTTCAACCCGATGATGGGTCATCGTGGATGCCGTCTGGCAGTTACTTATCCGGAAATCGCTAAAATGCAGACAACAGCTGTTATCCGTGCAGCTATCAATGTAAAGAAAGCTCATCCGGACTGGGCAGTGAAACCGGAAATCATGATCCCACTGGTTGGTGACATCAAAGAGCTGAAATACGTTAAGAAATTCGTTGTTGAGACAGCAGATGCTGAGATCGCAGCAGCAGGAAGTGATCTGCAGTACGAAGTAGGTACTATGATCGAGATCCCGAGAGCAGCACTGACAGCTGATGATATCGCAAAAGAAGCTGACTTCTTCTGCTTCGGTACAAACGACCTGACTCAGATGACATACGGCTTCTCTCGTGATGACGCTGGTAAATTCCTGGATGCTTACTACGATGCTAAGATCTTCGAAAACGATCCGTTTGCAAAACTGGATCAGGTTGGCGTTGGCAAACTGATGAAGATGGCTATCGAATTAGGAAAACCGGTTAATCCGAAACTGCACGTAGGTATCTGTGGCGAACATGGTGGAGATCCAAGCTCTGTAGAATTCTGCAACAGCATCGGTCTTGACTATGTATCCTGCTCACCGTTCCGTGTACCGATCGCTCGTCTGGCAGCAGCTCAGGCAGCAATCGCTCAGAAGAACGCATAATTTGAGCTGTGTCACAGGGCAGATAAATGTCCTGAAACATAAATGAACCTGATTTGGTCAGGTCATAGTCCAAGCGTAAATTAGGACTCCTGGAACTTCGGAGATAATCTGAGGTTTCAGGGGTCTTTTTTGTTGCGGCAGTGAGAAACTATGCAAAAATCGACAAAATAGCCCCTTCTGGTTGGAAAAAAGGAAAAAGCTTGTGCTATAATAGGAAAAACAGCTTGTAAATGTAATGCCAGAATTTCCAAAGCAGGGAGATTCTGGCATTTAAAGACAAGGCAGGAATTGCAGATGGAGTTTGACATCCTTGGATTGATAACATACAATAAGAAAATGTGTAACGATTTATGCCAAAAATATATAGGTTTTGACAGGCAATTATACATGACGTAAAATCAAAAGATAAGGATAAATAGATATGGCACAGGTATCGTTTCAGGATGCAGGCGGCAGACTGTATAGTGAAATGCAGAAATGTATAATTTATATACAGAATCATCCGGATCAGGATATTACCATGGAAGATCTGGCAGGAAGAATGGCATATGCTCCGATACAGCTTTCTTACCTGTTTGATCTGTTTTTTGAAAAAAGTTTAGAAGAATGGGATATAGAGAAGATCAGAGCCTATCAGGGAAAAGGCAAAATACCATATGAACGAGTCATAGATAAGGAAAATACAGAAATTTGTTTTGTTCGAAGAAGAGAACAGAAAATAGTGGCAGAGTCCATCCTGTCCGAAACAGAAAAATCCCAAAAAGGTTCCTTTTTAGAGACAGCCATGGAAAAGGTTGAAGAACATGCCAAAGACAACTGGAGAAAGAGAACCAGTACAGAAGAGAGAATGCTGTTCTGGTGGCATGACAGTGAATATCGGTTTCACTTTCTTTCGGGAAGAGAGCAGTCAAAGAACGAAGGAAAAGAAAGAGGGGAAAGAGAAACATTTGAAGTGGTACTGGAGGCTTCGGATTATGTTGTATTTACCTGGAAAGAAAATTTCACAGGAAGAGCGGCAGAAAGCATGTTGAAAATGGTACTGAAATATGCCCTGTGTGACTGGGAAACAGAAAATCAGATATGGTATGACCAGAATAAAATTTATTTTATTTCGTATGAAAATGGAAAATATTATGTTTATATGCCTCTGCAAAAGAGAATACAGGAAAACTATAAGATAAAATCTACAAAACAGGAAAGAAAAATATATGGTCTGAATGAATGGATCGATTATATAGATGAACATATTAAGGAGGAACTGACGGCCAAAAATCTTGCGACCGTATTTGGATATTCCGAACGTCATTTTCGCAATGTGTTTCAGATTTATTATGATATAAAATTAAATGATTATATACGCAGACGAAAATTATATTTTGCAGCACAGGAACTGAAAAAAGGAAAAAAACCGGAGACAGTGGCCAGACAGTATGCATTTAAAAGCAGCAGCAGATTCAGCAGAGCTTTTCATGAAGAATATGGTATGACGCCGGAAAAATATTATAAGGAAGAATTTCGAAATGAAGAGTGGATTCGCTACATAGATGAGCATATGAAAGAAGAGCTGACCGCAGAGCAGCTTGCAAAAGAGTTTCATTATTCAAAGGATCATTTTCGCAAGGAGTTTCAGGATGTCTTTGGAATGGGACCGATCACTTATATCACACAGCGAAAAGTACAGTTTGCTGCAAAAGCACTCAGAGAAGGAAAACTACCGGCGGAAGTTGGAAAAGAATATGGGTTCTGTTCGAGAAACGGGTTTGACAAAGCATTTCGCAGAGTGTTTTATACAAGTCCGGCGAAATACGCCAGAGCAGGAGCAAAGGTTGTCAATCTGGACCGCTATTATTCTGAATATAAAGATAAAATCAAAATTTCATATATAGATATGGACGAGATCAAGATGGCCGGATGGACCATCATTGCAAATCGGCGGGAGGCAGATATTCCGGCACAGCTGGCATTCTGGCTGGATGAGCATTCTCCGCAGTACCGGAAACTGAATGCATTGACAGGAGAAGAAAAAGGAAGAGATAAGATTGCATTGTGGTATCAGGAAAAGGAAAATATTGAATATATTCTGGGACCGATCGTAGAGTCCTTTGACAATCTTCCGGAAGATGCTTTTCAGGTAACGATCGCAGCCGGAAGATATGCTGTTTTTGAGTCAGATCAGGAGAACGATATGGAGAATCTTCCGGAGACGGTGCGTATGTTTGCAAGATGTGTGCTGTATGGCTGGATTCGGGAACACAGAGATGAGCTGTCTTTGCAGAGGCTTACCTTTGAACGGTATACCAGTCAGAAAATGTATCTTTATATTCCGGTCAGTGAAAAAGGGACCGGAGGAAACGAAAGAAAGGATGAGAAAAACTTTGAGAAACAGAGTGAAAAATAAAAAAAGAAGAATAGCTTATATGCTTGTGGCTGCGGTACTGCTCTCTTCTTCTCTTGGTGTTTCTTATGCAAAGACAGATGAGATATGCCAGCAGGCAGAAACAGAAAGCGAAAAGCAAACCGAATCGCAGAAGGAAAGTGAATCTCAGAAAGAGACAGAAAGCGAAAAGCAGAGTGAATCACAGAAAGAAACAGAGAGCGAAAAGCAAACCGAATCGCAGAAAGAAACGGAGAGCGAAAAGCAAAGCGAATCCCAGAAAGAAACGGAAAGCGAAAAGCAGAGCGAGTCACAAAAAGAAACGGAGAGTGAGAAGCAAAGCGAATCCCAGAAAGAGTCTGAATCCGAAAAAGAGACAGAAACGAATCCAGGCGGGGAGAATCTTCCGGCGGAGCGAAGTACGGTGCTTTCTTCTGTGAGAAATTATCTTCTGACAAAAGATGCCAATCCGGATTTCAGCAGTATCTGGAATGTGATCGGATTGCAAAGAAGCGGATTATATGTTCCATGGTCTTATACAGCAACCTTTTATCAGAATGTGTATGCTTATTGTGAACAGAAAAACTGGAAACTTACGAGAACAAAATATTCTGACTATTCAAAGCTGATCATGGCACTGACTTCCATCGGCATCGATGCACAGAATGTCGGAGGACACAATTTATTCGACTATCTTTCTGACTATGAGAATGTCCGTATGCAGGGAATCAATGGACCGATCTGGGCACTGATCGCACTGAACTGCCATCCGTCTTATTCTATTCCAAAGAACAAAGAGGCGGCGGTGCAGAATACGGAAGAAATGCTGCTTCAGGCAGTTCTGGGGGCACAGTGTGAGGATGGCGGATGGAATCTGGCAGGTGGTCAGGGAGATGCTGACATGACCGGTATGGCATTGCAGGCACTTTCCTTTTATTATGGAAAACGCACAGATGTAAATGCTGCGGTTGAAAGAGGACTTGCGTGGATTTCGAAAAATCAGCTGGAAAGCGGCGGGTTTGGCACGCAGGGAGTTGAGACTTCCGAGAGTGTGGCACAGATTCTGGTGGCACTTTCCGGACTCGGCATTGACGGAAGCAAGGATGCACGTTTTCTGAAAAACGGGAAAAGTCCGCTTTATGGATTATTCCAATACTATCTTCCGGAAGGCGGATTTATGCATGTTGCGGCAAATGCCGGAAACAATGGCGGCGGTATCGGCGGTATGCTTGACGGTATGGCGACGGAGCAAGGCTTTTATGCGACGGTTGCATACCAACGTTTGCTGGACGGACGCAGTTTTATTTATGATATGCACGATATAGAGCTGACACCTGGCAAAAAGGTGGAGACATCCCAGAATGGCGGGACAGACGAAACAAAAAAACAGGAAGAAACCGAAAAGAAAAACAATAATAAAAAAGATCACAAAACAGATCACAAGAAAAAAGACGATAAGAAAAATAAGAACAGTAAAAAAGAGACGGAAAAAAAGAATACGGAGAGTGAAAAGAAGCAGACAGGCTCTCCCAATGCTGCAAAAAGACCGTCCGGGCAGACAAAAACACTTCCGTCTGTAAAGAAAACAAGCACATCCACGGAAAAAAGCAGCAGCACAGTTAAAAAGAAAAAAGCAACAACAAAAAAGAAAAAGAACAAAAAAGAGAGCGAAGATTCCGGATGGAGTTTTGACGGAGAAGACTATGTGCCGGAGCTGACAGCAGACGGCAAAGCAGAAGCAGAGACTGTAACACAGTCTGCGGAGAATGATCCGAAAACACAGGTTAGAACAATGGCACCGGCAGTATTGTCCGGAGCAGCACTTGTCATTGTTTTGGAGGCACTGGCATTTGGAATCTATCGCAAAAAGAAAGGAAGAAGACTAAGATGAAGACAAAGAAAAATATAAAAAGTATAGCAGCACTTTTTCTGTGTGTGATCCTGATGCTGACGGCAGGATGTGCAAAAGGAACAGAAAAGGAGCAGACCGCAGGAACAACTTCAGGTAAAGCACTGGCCGAGATGAATGATATCCCGGCCGATGGCATCATCACAAAAGAGCAGTTCCAGAGCGTGGCCGGCAAAGAGCAGAAGGTTCAGTTTAAAGGAACAACTGAAGACGGAATAACCTATGTCTGGACTTATGACTGTGCCAAAATCCAGAATCCGGAAGATCAGAATCTGAAGATAGATTTTACACAGGAAAATTTAGAGGAGATCAAGAAACAGGCAAACGATGCAAACGATGCCCTGCAGATGACGATGCACGGCAAAGGAGTGATCTGTGTGCCGACACTGGAAGTGACTCTGCCGCAGAGCTGGGAATCCAATGCCGCTTATCTTGTCAAAGAACAGGACGGCAAGCTGGCCAAAATGAGTGACGTAACGGTGACAAATGACAAAGAAAGTACGACACTTGTGATGACGGTAACTTCTCTTAACGGAGACTGCTATGTGATCGGCGGTGTCACGGAAGAGCAGAATAAAGGAGCAGATGCAGCAAATCAGAGTTCCAAAAAGAAAGACGGAAAAGAGCAGAGCCAGGAAACACAGGAAGAATCAGAAAGTGGTACAGGCAGTGCGGATGTCGATGTAAGTGAAAATGCAGCCGATGAAAATGGTGAAAATCCGGCGGAAGAAAACAACAATGCCGGTCAGGATGCCGAAAATGATAAAAAAGAAAACGGACAGAAAGCAGATGCCAAGGATCCGGGCGGCGATGCAGCTGATCAGGAAGATACTGCATCAGCTTCCAATACCTGTACGATTTCCATCAGCTGTGCAACGATTCTGGACAATATGGACAATTTAAAGAGCAGCAAGGCAGAGTTTGTTCCGTCCGATGGCTGGATTTTGGCACCGACGGAAGTAGAATTTACCGAAGGCGAATCTGTGCATGATGTACTGCAGCGTGTCTGCAAAGAAGCGGGTATCCAGATGGAATCCAGCTTCACACCGGCCTATAATTCTGCTTATGTAGAAGGCATCAACAATCTGTATGAATTTGACTGCGGAGAACTTTCCGGATGGATGTTCAGCGTCAATGGCTGGTATCCAAACTACGGATGCAGCAAATATACCGTAAATGCAGGTGATGAGATCTGCTGGGTATATACCTGCAATCTCGGAAAAGATGTAGGCGATAATTCTATGTATTAGAGGGCAGATGCCGGAGGTAAATATGAAAGATACATTTTCTACATACCATCCGCTTCTGAACATGCTTTATTTTGTCGGAGTGATCGGAGTGACGGTATTTGTTGTTCATCCGGTCATTCTGGCAATTTCGCTGTTTGGAGGAATTGCATATTCCGTTTTGCTGAAAGGATGGAAAAAAACAGTTAAATTTAATCTGATCTTTTCGATACCGATGATGCTGATCGTGGCACTGATGAATCCGATGTTCAACCACTATGGTGTGACGATCATCGGTTATCTGCACAATGGCAATCCGTTTACACTGGAGAGCTGTGTGTATGGTCTGGTGATGGCGATGATGCTGGTGTGTACAATGATCTGGTTTTCCTGTTATACGATCGTAATGACATCGGACAAGTTTATCTATCTGTTCGGAAAGATCATACCGGCACTGTCCCTGGTGCTTTCGATGTGTCTGCGTTTTGTCCCGAAATTTATCAGAGAGGCAGGTGTGATATCAGATGGTCAGAAATGCATCGGACGAAGTACCGAAAACGGCAGTCTGGTAAAGCGTGCGAAACATGGGATCACGATATTTTCCATTCTGGTAACCTGGGCACTGGAAAATGCGATCGAGACTTCAGATTCTATGAAATGCCGCGGTTACGGTGAAAAAGGAAGAACGGCATTTTCTCTGTATCGATTTGATAAACGTGACATTCTCTGCCTTTTGTTTATGGGAGCAAGTTTCGCACTGACTCTGTTTGGATTTTCAAAAGGCTATACGTTCTGTCAGTATAACCCGAAAATTATTGTAAAGGGAATTCCTCTGACAGCAGGAAGCCTGCTGGTATATCTGGCATTTTTGCTGTTCTCCGTGCTTCCGGTGGTGCTGGAACTCTGGGATCGATATCAGTGGAAACAGAGACGTAAACAGGTAGAAAAAGCAGAGCAGGCCAATTATCGCTTGTGGGAAGTACAGGATTAGAAAAAGGAGATAGGCGATGTCAGAATCGATGGGAAAAGAAACGAAACAAAACAGCAGCAAAAGTGATAAGAAAAATATTAATCATATTGATAATAGTATAGAAAGCCAGACAGGCAGACCAGGTTCGATCCTGGAGATCAAAGATCTCTGTTTTGCTTATCCGGAAGAAGAAAAAAGAGCACTGAACCACATTTCCTTTCAGATAAAAGAAGGAGAATTTCTGGTGCTGTGCGGCAAGAGCGGATGTGGAAAAAGTACGCTGTTAAAACATATGAAGACACCGCTGACACCGCACGGAAAACGAAAAGGAGAAATTCTTTTTGACGGAAAAAATCTGCATGAGATGACAGGCAGGGAACAGAGTCAGAGAATCGGTTACGTTCTGCAAAACCCGGACAATCAGATTGTGACAGACAAAGTGTGGCATGAGCTGGCATTTGGACTGGAGAGTCTTGGATACAAAAGTGCAGAGATCCGTATCCGTGTGGCAGAAATGGCAAGTTATTTTGGAATCCAGGACTGGTTTTATAAAAATGTGGCAGAATTATCAGGCGGTCAGAAACAGCTTCTGAATCTGGCTTCCATTATGGCTATGCATCCGGATATTCTGATTCTGGATGAGCCGACTTCACAGCTCGATCCGATCGCTGCGTCCGATTTCCTGGGAACAGTAAAGAAGATCAACCGAGATCTCGGTACAACGATCCTGTTGACAGAGCACCGCCTGGAAGAAGTATTTCCGGCAGCAGACCGTGTTGTCGTGATGGAGGGCGGAGAAGTACTGTGCATGGGAACACCGGAAGAGATCGGGGAAGAATTAAAAAAACAGAACCACGAAATGTTTCTGGCAATGCCGGTTCCGATGCAGATTTATGCAAAAGTAAATTCCGGAAAGCATATGGAGTGTCCGATCACAGTCCGGGACGGAAGAAACTGGCTGAATGCGATCTGCAAAGAAAAACAGATCCGGCCGCAGGAGGCAGAATTTTTCGGAAAAGATGCGAAAGAAAAGTTGGCGAAAGAAGAAATCATTCTGGAGGCGAAAGATATCTGGTTCCGTTATGACAAAGACCAGCCGGATGTTGTAAAAGGACTCAATCTCTCACTGAAGCGAGGAGAGTTTTTTGCATTGCTCGGAGGAAATGGAACCGGAAAATCAACGACGCTTTCGATCATCAGCCGGCTTCGAAAGCCATACCGCGGCAAAGTGCTGCTGGAAGGAAAAGATATCCGCCGTTACAGTGAAAAGGAGCTGTTTCGTGGCTTTTTGGGGGTTCTGCCGCAGAATCCGCAGTCTCTGTTTGTAAAAAAGACGGTGGAGCTGGAACTGTTCGAGATGGTGGGCGGAACAAAAGAAAAGAAAAATGAAGAGTATCACCTTGCCATGGAAAAACGCGAGGCAGTGGAAGGAATCGTCAAAGTAACGCATTTAGAAGGACTGCTGCACCGTCATCCATATGATTTAAGCGGCGGGGAACAGCAGAGACTGGCACTTGCAAAAATTCTGCTGCTGCGCCCGAAACTTCTTCTGATGGACGAACCGACCAAAGGCCTGGACAGTTATTTTAAGAAAGAGTTTGCAGAAATTTTGGATCTTCTGAAAAAGCAGGGTGTAACGATCTTTATGATTTCACATGATATCGAGTTCTGTGCATCTTATGCGGACCGCTGCGGTCTGTTCTTTGACGGAAATATTGCGGCGAGCGGTACACCAAAATCTTTCTTTGCCGGAAATAACTTCTATACGACAGCGGCAAACAGGATGGCACGTAAATATTTTCCGATGGCAGTGACGGCAGCAGATGTTGCGGAAGCTCTTTTGGATGACAGCAGGTGTGTGTGATATGCAAAAAAAGATGAAAAATGAGAAGATACAGGGAGTGCAGGCCGAGAATATGGAAAGAGAACAGGAAACAAAAGAATTTCTGAAGCAGTTTTATGAATCGCCGGAAGCAGAGGAAGATACGATCGCGGCGAAGCTGAAACGCACCTTCGTGCCAAAAGGCAAAAAGACAAAAGCAATCGCAGATTTTGCCAAAGATCTGATGGGCGAAGGCGGAGCCGGTGATGTTGTGATCGATGATGATATGTTTGAGGCAGACACCGAAGGCTATAAACAACAGGAAAAGAAACGCCTGTCAAAACGGACCAGAGTCAGTCTGTTTTTGCTTCTGGTGGCAATCCCTCTTACCATTGCAGCCGGATTCTGGCTGACAGATCAAAGTGCACTGGCAGACTGGATCGATCGGGTGTTTGGTCCGAGAAAATATTATCTGATCAGCCTGGTGATCGTGCTTTATGCATTGCTGCCGTTTTTTATGGCATTTGAAGGAAGAAAACCGGAAGTCAGAGAACTGGTTGTGCTGGCAACCATGATCGCACTGGCCACTGCCGGAAGAGCGGCTTTCTTTATGACGCCGAGCTTTAAGCCGATCATCGCGATCGTGATCATATCGGCAATCGCCTTTGGAGCAGAGGCTGGCTTTTTGGTTGGATCGATGACCATGCTGGTCAGCAACTTCCTGTTCGGTCAGGGCCCATGGACGCCATGGCAGATGTTTGCCATGGGATTTATCGGATTTTTATCCGGTATCCTCTACCGACTGCGGATACTGCCGACAAAACGGCTGCAGCTGTCCGTATATGGCTTTCTGGTCACCTTTATGATCTACGGCGGGATCATGAACCCGGCGGCACTGTTTATGAGCGTATATCAATTCAGCTGGAGCGGACTGCTTGCGATCTATATCTCCGGTGTTCCGGTCGATCTGGTGCATGCAAGCTCAACCTTCTTGTTTTTGTGGATCGGGGCGAAGCCGTTGCTGGAGAAACTGCAGAGGATCAAGGTGAAGTATGGGTTGCTGTAGGAAAATCGAAAAACTCGCAATGGGAGCTTTACTACCATGTTTTACAGTTCTGAAAAAGTGTCAAAAAAATGTACAAATTCCATAATTTGCTAAAAAAACACACAAATCTGCAAAAATGTACAAAAAATGCACAAATTCGACAAGTTGTCTATTTTGAAAATTCATCCTGAGCGATACAATGATGCAAAGGTTGAAAGAAAAATAAAAAGAACCTTGCAGAAAGCTTATATGGATGGAGGAAAAATGTATGTCATTTGCAGATTTTAAAGACAACACCATGAGAGCCGTTGTATCAAAAACGATTGATGGTGTATTGAAATACGTGAATAAACATGATGATCGAACAGAGGCATTACTCAAACTGACTGATCTTTCGGAAAAGCTGATGGGCGATAAATTTGAGAAAAAAGTATTTGACGGAGCAAGAAATCTGATCCATAATCCAGATGCAAAATGGATGAAATACACAAACAAAGTGCTTGATGAGATTGACCCGCATGTAGCGAAAATGCATGCCCTGAACCTTGGATATCAGGCAGGTTTTTATGGTTATTCCAAAACCTGTGAATTCGAGAAGGAACATGGATACCGCATCCCGTGGATTATTTTGATGGATCCGACCTCTGCCTGTAATATGCACTGTACCGGATGCTGGGCAGCGGAATATGGTCATCGCATGAGCCTTTCTTACGAAGATCTGGACAGCATCGTTACGCAGGGGGAAAAGCTGGGTATCTATTTTTACATGATGACAGGCGGGGAGCCGCTGATGAGGAAAAAAGATATCGTGAAACTGGCAGAGAAGCATAATAAGTGTATGTTCTATGCATTTACAAACGGAACGCTGATTGATGAGGAATTCTGTAAGGATATGCAGAGACTTGGAAATATTTCTCTGGCACTGAGCGTGGAAGGATTTGAGGAAGTCAACGATTCCAGACGCGGAAGCGGATGTTTTGAGAAAGTTATGCATGCAATGGATCTGCTCAAAGAGCATGGACTGATCTTTGGTACTTCTATCTGCTACACATCAAAGAACTACAAGACCGTTACCAGCGATGAATTCCTGGATATGCTGATCGACAAAGGTGTTCGCTATGCATGGTATTTCCATTATATGCCGGTCGGAAATGAAGCAGCAACAGATCTGCTTCTGACACCGGAGCAGAGAGAATATATGTACCACAGAATCCGTGAGATCCGAGGATTTGAAGGCGGCAAGCCAATCTTTGTATTTGACTTCCAGAATGACGGTGAGTTTGTCGGCGGATGTATCGCTGGCGGAAGATTCTACTGTCACATCAATCCAAACGGTGACGTAGAACCTTGCGTATTTATCCATTATTCCAATGCAAATATCCATGACAAACCGCTTCTGGAATGCTTAAGCCAGCCGCTGTTTCGTGCTTATCAGATGGGCCAGCCATTTAATGAAAATGATCTGCGTCCATGTCCGATGCTGGAGAATCCGGAAGCACTGCAGAAGATCGTCCATGCAACCGATGCAAAGAGCACCGATATGCAGAGTCCGGAAACGGTAGAGAGCTTATGCGGAAAATGTGAAGCTTACGCAAAATGCTGGGCACCGGAAGCAGAAAAATTAAAAGAAGCAAATCCAAAGCAGATCACCAGAGAAAAAGGTACACTGCCGGAAGTATAAAAAAACAGAAGTTGATATATCAGAAAAAAGGATCGTCAGAAGCAGCTTCATTCAAACTTCCGTCCTTCTGTCCAGCAAGTGTACATAAAATTTCCAAAAATGAAGATAATGATTACTGTTCATAAAAGCCTGAATCAGGTTTGAGGTGACAAATATCATGTATGACAGGAGGAACTTATGGAGACAGAGATCAAAATGTTGAGTGACATTCACAAAAATGCAGACATGGGACAGGATACACTGCGTCATATTCTGGATGCGACAAAGGATGCGGAATTTTCGAAAACGGTCAGCAGGCAGATGCAGGAATATGAAAAAGCATTTCAGGTCAGCGGACAGATGCTGAAAGCACGCAATGCACCGGAAGAACAAAAAGAAGCTCCGATGATCTCCAAATGGATGGCTCACATGAATATCAACAGGAAAAGTATGCAGGATATGCAGACTTCAAAGCTTGCGGAAATGCTGATCCAGGGCAGCACCATGGGCGTTACCAGCCTGACAAGACAGATCCGTGACTATGATGGAGAGGATACAGAAGTGCTGGATTTTGCAAAAAAACAGTTGAAGCGGGAAGAGAAAAATATTGATGAATTAAAAAAATTTTTGTAAAAACGTTGCAAAAGCCTCTTTACGTGTATGCCATTATGGTATATACTATGTTCTACATGTTGTTTGATGAAAAAACAAAATTTAGATAGATACACAACATATAGTAGGAGGAGACTTGGTGATGTACGTCATAAAGAAAGATGGAACACGGGAAGAATTCAATGTAGATAAGATCATAGCGGCAGTCAACAAATCAGCAGCCCGCATTTTGTATGAGTTTTCGACAGATGAGATTGCATTTATCTGTCAGTTTGCATATGACCGGGCGGAGTCCCTTAAAAAAGACGGGATCACGATCCAGGAGATGCACAACATTGTCGAAGGTGCTCTCGAGAGAGTCAATCCGGCAGTAGCCAAAAGCTATCGTGATTACCGCAACTACAAGCTGGATTTTATCCATATGATGGATGAGGTCTACACAAAGAGCCAGTCGATCCGTTACATCGGAGACAAGAGTAACGCCAACACGGACAGTGCTCTGGTAGCGACAAAGCGAAGCCTGATCTTTAACGAGCTGAATAAAGAGCTGTACCGCAAATTTTTTATGACGCGTGATGAGCTTCAGGCGTGCAAGGACGGCTATATCTATATCCACGATCAGTCCGCGCGACTGGATACCATGAACTGCTGTCTGTTTGATGTGGCAGCTGTTCTGACCGGCGGATTTGAGATGGGAAATGTCTGGTACAACGAGCCGAAGACACTGGATACGGCCTTTGATGTGATCGGTGATATTATTTTAAGTACGGCGGCACAGCAGTACGGTGGATTTACCGTGCCGGAGATGGACAAGGTGCTTGCTCCGTATGCCGAGAAGAGCTACAAGAAATATAAAGAAGAATTTATCAAATATGCAGATCCTTCATGGAACGGCGTGGAAGAACGTGCCGAAGAATATGCGATCAACAAAGTGAGACGTGATTTTGACCAGGGATGGCAGGGTATTGAGTATAAGTTAAATACCGTCGGTTCCTCCAGAGGCGATTATCCGTTTGTGACCGTGACCATCGGACTTGGTACACAGCGTTTTGAAAAAATGTGCAATATTTCCCTTCTGAACGTCCATAAGGGCGGACAGGGAAGACCGGGCAACAAGAAACCGGTGCTGTTCCCGAAAATTGTCTTTCTTTATGACGAGAAACTGCACGGTGTAGGCGGAGAATGTGAAGATGTCTTTGAGGCCGGCGTGGCATGTTCTGCAAAGACCATGTATCCGGACTGGCTGTCCATGACCGGAAAAGGCTATATTTCCAGCATGTACAAACAGTACAAAAAAGTGATCAGCCCGATGGGATGCCGTGCATTCTTAAGTCCGTGGTACGAAAGAGGCGGTATGTATCCGGCAGACGACAAAGATGTGCCAGTATTTACCGGACGTTTCAACATCGGTGCTGTCAGCCTGCATCTCCCGATGATCCTTGCCAAAGCAAGATCCGAGAGCCGTGATTTTTACGAAGTGCTGGACTATTATCTGGAAATGATCCGCAACCTGCACAAACGTACTTACGAGTATCTGGGAGCGATGAAAGCATCCACCAACCCGCTGGCTTACTGCGAGGGCGGATTCTACGGTGGCCATCTGAAACCGAACGAACGCATCAAAAAGCTGTTAAAGCCGATGACGGCATCCTTTGGTATCACCGCCCTGAATGAACTGCAGGAACTCTATAACGGAAAATCTATCACCGAAGACGGTGAGTTTGCCCTGGAAGTACTGGAATATATCAACAAAAAAGTGTCCGAGTTCAAAGAAGAAGACGGCTGGCTGTATGCGATCTACGGCACACCGGCAGAGAGCCTGTGCGGACTTCAGGTAGAGCAGTTCCGCAAGAAATACGGCATCGTGGAGAATGTATCCGACCGTCCATACGTCAGCAACAGCTTCCACTGCCATGTAACCGAAGATATCACACCAATCGAAAAACAGGATCTGGAAGGCCGTTTCTGGGAACTGTGCAACGGAGGCAAGATCCAGTATGTACGTTATCCGATCGATTACAACGTACAGGCGATCAAGAGCCTGATCCGCCGTGCGATGGATCTGGGCTACTACGAAGGAGTCAACCTTTCCCTTGCATACTGCGATGACTGCGGCCACCAGGAACTGGAGATGGATGTCTGCCCGAAATGCGGTTCCAAGAACCTCACAAAGATCGACCGTATGAATGGATATCTGTCCTACAGCCGCGTGCATGGCGATACCAGACTGAACGAGGCAAAGATGGCAGAGATCGCAGAGCGTAAGAGTATGTAAAAATTAAGAAACAAAGATATGGATGAAAGATAGAAAAATCAAAAGATATCAATATAGGATATTGATAAAAATATAATAGAAGAGATAAATAAGACGCCATAATTGTCCGAAAACAATCCTCTGACACGCTGCGTTTCCTGTTCGGTTCGCTCGCCGGTTAGCCGCCCTTCGCCTAAACTCGCAGCTTCGCTGCTCAAACAGCGGCTCCCCTGGGCGGCAGCATCGCAAAACTCACGACGGAATCCTTGCTACCGTCAGAGCGATTTGTTTTCGGATGATTATGGCTGTTTTTATACCTGCTTAAAATTTCTGAAAATTTAAAGAGAAATATCGTAGTAAAAAATGATAGATGATTTGAATGAAAAAAATATTGAAAATATTATCAAAATATAATAAAATTCAGATATAAATAAACGCTGTGAAAGAAGATATTATCAGAGGTTAAGGTCAAAAGATGCCATATGAATTGTTTCATAGTGTTTGTATATTAAATTATATCATATATAGTGCAACTTTCATTTTTGTAAGCGAAGAGCTGTAATTTGCATCAGTGACGAGATTTAAGGTTGGATTTCAGGAGGTGAGCGAATGAGAAAAGATAGAATTGTAGAAATTACAGGTCTGGCGATTTTACTGATTCAGAGACTATACGGGAAAGACTATAAAAATGCTGTCGTAACGTTCTATTTGCTGTTTGTTATAGCGATTTTAGACCGTGAAATTACAGAAGAGAATATATTTGAGCTGGCTGTATGGACAATGGCTGAACTGGCAGTTGGAATTGCCATAGCGATATATCAGGAGATTATTTCAGTGATTGTAATGCTTCTAATCATGGGATTTTTTGTTTTACCGATGCTTGTCAAATTGTTTCGATTTTGGCAAGCAGAGAAGAACAAAATATAGCATTTTTAATAAAAGCAGAATGATCATAGAAAAGTATAGTATCTGGTGCGTATGGTGAGAGGAATTGCAGTGGAAGCAGTGAGAAGGTAGTTGTAGTGGAAATAATGGAAGTAGTGGTTTTTATATGCCGGACAGAAAAAAGTCAGGGCATTGTGACGGAAACGATGCGTGTCACAAGCCCTGACTTTTTACGTCCGGCATTTATAATAGAATGTATCCGGAACTGCACGAAATAATCCGGCTACCTACTCCTCTCCATTGAAGCAGTAGGTGCAGATATCACACGGCTTGATCCCGATTGACTTGATCAGGTCATCGAGTCTGTGATAACGCAGGCTGGTGAAATTCTGGATGCGGCAGATTTCATCGAGCATTGCCTGATAACGTTCGCTGTTCGGATCTGCATATTCTTCCAGATATTTCTCTGCATCTTTTCCTTCGCGTTCCAGGATCACTCTTCTGGTGATCAGATCCAGCTCGGATTTGGAACGGGAGAAGTTCAGGAATTTACATCCGTAGAGCAGCGGAGGACACGCCGGTCTGACGTGGACTTCTTTGGCTCCGCTCTGATACAGGAACTCGGTTGTCTCACGAAGCTGTGTACCGCGGACGATGGAGTCATCGATCAGAAGCAGCTTTTTGTTTTTGATCAGGGCATGTACCGGGATCAGCTTCATGCGGGCGATCAGTTCTCTCTGACGCTGGTCCGTCGGCATAAAGGAACGCGGCCAGGTCGGTGTATATTTAATGAAAGGACGGGCGAACGGAACGCCGGATTCATTGGCATATCCGATAGCATGTGCGATACCGGAGTCTGGGACACCGGCTACGATATCCGGATCTACTTTTCCTTTATCTCGTTTTGCCAGCAGTGCACCGCAGTTATAACGCATTTCTTCTACGTTTACGCCTTCGTAACTGGAAGTCGGATAACCATAGTAAACCCACAGGAAAGAACAGATTTTCATTTTCTTGCGAGGCGGAACGAGCGTTTCCACACTCTCCGGGGTGATGTATACAATCTCGCCGGGACCTAATTCTTTTACATCTGTGTAGCCAAGGTTAATGTAAGAAAAATTCTCGAAAGCTGCACAGTAAGCACCTTCACGGTGTCCGATGACAAGTGGAGTTCTTCCGTAGATATCTCTGGCAGCATAAATGCCGTCTTTTGTCATGATCAGCAGTGTCAGGGAACCGTCAATGGCTTCCTGGGCATAGCGGATACCGTTCTCAAAGCTGTCCTGCTTGCAGATCAGTGCGGCAACGAGTTCCGTGGCATTGATCTGACCGCCACTCATCTCCTGAAAATGTGAATGACCGTTTTCGTAAATCTTATTCAGAAGTTCGTCCGCATTGTTGATCTTTCCGACCGTTGTGATCGCAAAACTTCCAAGATGTGACTGGATCAGAAGCGGCTGCGGTTCATAGTCAGAAATACAGCCAATGCCGAGATTTCCGGTCAGTTCTTCTACATCGCGTTCAAATTTTGTACGGAACGGGGAATTTTCGATGTTGTGGATCGAGCGGCAGAAACCGTCCGCCCCATGCGTAGCCATACCGCCGCGGCGTGTTCCTAAGTGAGAATGATAATCCACTCCGTAGAACAAGTCCATGATACAATCTGTTTTTGAAGCAACTCCAAATAGTCCTCCCATTATTGAATCTCCTTTGTCTGAGTGTGTCCGTTCAGAATCCCGAAATACGGGAAAATATTCCAAACAGCGTATTATATAATGTCATGATGCCGGAAGCAACAAAACGGATTCAAGAATGCCTTTGACATTCTTGCTGTGGCTTGCGGGCATCACGTAGAGTGTAACATAAAAAAATTCGGGTGTCAAAACACCCGAAAAATTTATTCCATTGTGCCTTCACGGTAAGCCTGAAGCAGCATTTTCAATCCTTTAATATCTTCCAGAATCTTTTTTCCGGTGTCGGTGTTGCGTACCATCAGCCGTTCTCGCTCCGTTTCGACCAGTTCAGATCTGGATTCGATGTCTTTATTTTCGGTCAGTGCGGCATAGACGCTCTGGAATGGCTGGTGGGATTTGATGCGGATACCGTGCGAATTGAAGATCAGCGTGTATCCGGCGATACCGGTTGTTTTGTGATAGCTTTTGCAGAATCCGCCGTCGATCACCATCAGACGGCCGTTTGCACGTACCGGGTGTTCCCCTCTGGAGGTGCGTACCGGGGTGTGTCCATTGATGATATGTGACCGATCAGAATAAAGATTAAATTCATGAAGGATCATATTGCAGATTTTTTCCTGCTCGTAGTACTGATAATAAGGGTTGGATGCCTCATGCCAGGTACTTTCATCTTTTACATAAGTACGCTCAAACGTTTTGATATTTCTGCCGGACAACGGTGATTTTCTGCCGCACCAGAGATACCACATAAAATCCAGTTCTTTTTGTGTGGCATCTTTAGACCAGGCACGTCTGGCGATCCGCTCGGCATAATCCAGATAATCACGTCCGCGGTAACGTTTTTGGTGGAATACAACACCTTCAAGATTGCCGCTTTCATCGAGAGGTACACAGCCGTGGAAGAGCAGATTTCCATTAAAAATGCGGTACATGCTGCCTTTCTGATAGAGAAAATCCATATGCTGACGCAGACGGACACTGCCGACAAATGCCATGCGAAGCCCTTCCATTACCTGCTTTTCTTCGGCGGTCAGTTCGTAAGAAACTTCTGGGTTGGAAGGATCAAAGGAAACCGTCGGAAAAGTTTCTTCGCAGATCTCGTAGTCTGTGCCAGCGATGCAGACGGTGTGATTTTGAACATTGACCTGGTGGAGCAGCAGTTTGTCAGTCATCTGATAATCCGGGTTTCGAAGAATCACCTGCCCTTCCAGTTTGAATAAAAGGACAGAAATGGCCTTTAATGCCGCTTCCATCGGCTCTGTATCCGGATAAAGCTTTTCAGCAAACAACGTCAGATCACGCAGGCTGATACCGTAGCTGTTTTCCAGAATGCGGATGTTATGATATTTTAAATTGTTTCTTATGACGGTAGCGATACATGCCTCACTTCCGGCAGCGGCACCCATCCAGAGAATGTCGTGATTTCCCCATTCAATGTCCAGAGAGTGATAATTCATCAGAAGATCCATGATCCGGTCGGCACATGGTCCGCGGTCAAAAATGTCTCCGACAATGTGCAGATGATCGACGGCGAGGCGTTTGATCAGGGCGGCGAGCACTTCGATAAATGCATCGGCACTGTCAAGTTCCAGCAAAGTATCGATGATGTTCTGATGATAGGCAACCTGATTGTCGTCCTCATCCTTCTGCACATGGATCAGTTCATCCAGAATATAAGCGTACTCATCCGGCATCGCTTTACGCACTTTGGAACGCGTATATTTGGAGGAGAGAAGGCGGGCAATCTCGATCAGCTCGCCGAGGATCACACGGTACCATTCTTCGTTGTTGCGGCTCTCTTTTTTCATCATCTCCAGCTTTTCGACCGGATAGTAGATCAGCGTGCAGATTTCTTCCCGGTCGATATCCGAGAGCGTTTCCTCGAAAAGCAGATCCACTTTCTCGCGGATCACACCGGAACAGTTATTCAAAATATGGCAGAAAGCTTCATATTCTCCGTGCAGGTCGCTCATAAAATGCTCCGTGCCTTTTGGAAGACCCAGAATTGCTTTCAGATTGATAATCTCCCGACATACAGCCTGCTCCGTCGGATATTTTTCCGCGAGCAGTTCCAGATATTTTTCGTCTTTCATAGTTCAAATCTCCATATTAAAGATGATGCGGCATTATTTTTCTTTGCGTTCGTAATCTTTTAAGGAATCGATCGCCTGTCCGGACAGTGGAATCAGTGCGATCATATTGAAGATGGTCATCAGTCCGATGCCGACATCCCCGAGATCCCAGACAAAGGTATAGGCGGCAAGTCCGCCGATAAACAGCATGACAAGTGCCAGGATTTTGTAGGCGGTCTGTGACAGCCAGTTGTCCCCGAACAGGTAGGCAACGTTGGAACGTGCATAGAACAGAATGCCGATAAACGTTGAAAAGCTGAACAGAAACAGGATCACGGCGATAAAGATGACACCGAATTCTCCCAGGTGATACTGCATGGCACTCTGAAGCAGATCCATACCCTGAAGTCCGGCAATTTTATCGGACGGAGCCAGCAACATCAGCAGCGCAGAACAGGTACAGATCAGGATGGTATCGATAAAGACACCGAATGCCTGCATCAGACCTGCCTTTGCCGGATGGCTGACATCAGCGGCAGCGGCAGCACATGGAGCAGATCCGCTTCCGGCCTCATTCGAAAACAGACCGCGTTTGATCCCGTTCATCAGCACGGCACCGAATCCACCGGCAGCCACCTGACGAAGACCAAAAGCTTCTTCAAAAATCCGCTGGAACACAGAAGGGAGTGCACCGATATTTTTGATGATGACAAACAGTGTGATCAGGAGATAACAGCCGGCCATGATTGGAACAACGACATCCAGGACGTGAACAGTGGCATTTTTGCGAAGAACAACGATCGCAGCCACAACGACGAGGAAGATCGTGGTGTACAGCGGCGGAATGTGAAATGCATTCTTCATGGCAGAACTTACGGAGTTGCTGATAACCTGACTGATGCCGCACCAGCAGATCAGGCCGGAGATCGCAAACAGAACCGCGATCAGGCTGTAACGTTTCTCTTTTGCCGGTCCGTTCTGCTTTTTCGTTTTTTTCTTTGTCATAAAATCGTGGATGTAGTAGGCCGGACCGCCGCGGTAGCCGCCGTAGAGCGGATCCTTCTGGCGGTAGATCTGAGCCAGTGTGCCCTCTGCAAAAGCAGTGGAGGAGCCAAGCAGAGCAAGAAGCCACATCCAGAATACCGCACCGGCACCGCCGGCAGAAATAGCAGCGACAACGCCGACCAGATTGCCCATGCCGACACGGGTGGCAGTGGCAACAATGAGAGCCTGAAATCCGGAAATACTGCCCGCCTGAGAATGTTCGTTTTTCTCCATGGCGATCTGGATCATATGCGGAAACTTGCGGATCAGGACAAACCTGGTGCGGATTGTAAAATAGATCCCTGCCGGAACCAGAAGAAGCACCAGAAGTGAGATGCCGATCGAACTGCCGCCCGGAAGCGGCAGCGTGATCAGATCACCCCATAAAAAATTGTAGACTGCGGTAATGATATTCATAATAAAAATCCCCCTGTAAAATCTTAGATGCCTGAATCAGATATGAAATGATGTCGCCTTTGCAGGCGGCGAGCAACAAATTAATATCAGCAGCGGAATTCCATTGCTCATCTGATATTCTTAAATTGTTGTCAAAATGACTAATAATGGTAGCATCTTGTGGTGAAATATAGTATACTTCACTTATATAGATTTGTAAAATGAATGATAATGATTTAAACCATCGAAAAAACCGATTAATCAGTGACAATGGAAAAAATATTGTTCCGACTTTTGATACAAGGAGAGCCGATCATGGATATGAAAAACATCAACACCTTTATTTACACTGCCGAACTTGGCAGTTTCACAAAAGCCGCCGAGCTTTTAGGCTACTCACAGTCTACGGTCTCATTTCAGATCCGGCAGTTGGAGGAGGAGCTTGGCACCGTCCTTTTTGAGCGGATCAACCGCACAGTGACACTGACAGACCGTGGCAAGGAAATCCTGCGTTACGCCCATCGCATGAAGCAGCTTGCCGGTGAGATGCAGGAGATGGTGCAGCCAAAGCAGGAAGTGCGTGGACATCTGCGGATCGCCATGTCGGATTCGCTGTGCGAGGAAATTGCAGAAAAACTGTTTGTTCTTTTGCAGCGGAAGTACCCGGAGGTTACGATGAAGATCGTGATCGCCGGCACGGATGAGATGTTCCGGCTTTTGAATCAGAATCAGGTGGATTTTGTATACACGCTGGACCGTCACATTTACCACAGTGATTATGTGATCGTCACAGAGAGCCAGGAAGCAGTGCATTTTGTGACAGGATATCAGAATAGCTTGAACGGAAAGAAGCAGATTCTGTTGCAGGAACTGATCTGCCAGCCGTTTATCCTCACGGAAAAAGAAATGAGCTACCGCAGGATGTTAAGTGAATATCTGGCGAGCCGTTCCCTGGAGATCCAGCCGGTTTTTGAGGTGGGAAATACAGAACTGATCTGCCGGATGCTGGAAAAGAACGCTTCCGCAATCTCGCTTCTGCCGGATTATGTGACAGAAAAGGCCGTACAGGAAAAAAGACTGGTGCGGCTGGATGTGAAAGATTTTCAGCTTGCAATATGGAAACAGCTCTTATATCACAGAGATAAATGGATTTCGCCGCAGATGCAGGCATTTATGAATGTGATAAAAGAGGTACAGGCATAAAGAAATCAATATCTCAGAAGCCTTTGAAAGAACAGAAGATCTGCGGCAGAAAACAACTGCCGTGGATTTTTTCTTCTTTCTACACGAATCTGGTTTGAAAAACAGCAGATTCTATGATAAAATAGAATGCATAATTTGAGAACGTGACAGGGAGCATTGCAAAATGAAAAAGAAACTGGCCGTATTTTTTCCGGGGAGACGCTATGGCGTAGACTGCCCGCTGCTTTATTATGCAGAGTCGATCTGCCGGGAAAAGGGATACGATACACTGCTGATGCACTATTCGGAATACCGGGACAAAAAAGACATGATCACCATCGAAGAGAATATCAGACAGACGCTTTCTTATGTGCGTGGGCGAATCAAAGAAAAAGATCTTGCTTCGTACGATGAGATTCTTTTTGTGTCAAAAAGTCTGGGAACGGTATCTGCAGGATGGCTTGCGGATGCACTGGAAAAGGAAAAACGTGTAAAACCGGAAACGATCCGTCATATCTTTATGACACCGCTTGAGCAGACCTTTCCGTACATGCGAAAGGAAAACTGCATTGTGATAAGCGGGGAGCTGGATCACTATCTGGAACGGAAAAAATTAAAAAAATTCTGCAAAAAACATGAGGTTTTATGGTATTGTTTTCCGGATGTCGGACACAGTATGGAACATGAAAAAATAAAAGATACCCTGAAAACCATGAAGAAGATCATGAAGATCGTAGAGAATTATGTATGATACCAGGGGCAAAAGGTCAAAATCCACATGAGCTTGCTCATAAGTTGATAGGTTTTGACCTCAACACCATATTTTAAAAGTACAATCTGGAGGAAACAGTATGAAAAAATATGACGTAATCATTATCGGAGCAGGTCCGGGAGGCATTTTTTCCGCGTACGAGCTTCTGAAAAATAACGAAAATCTGGAGATCGCCATTTTTGAGGAAGGACATGCACTGGAAAAAAGAAAATGTCCGATTGATGGCAAGAAGATCAAAAGCTGCATTCACTGCAAGAGCTGTTCGATCATGAGCGGATTCGGCGGTGCGGGAGCATTTTCCGATGGTAAATATAATATTACCAATGATTTTGGCGGCACACTTTATGAATACATCGGCAAAGAGAAAGCTCTGGAGCTGATGCAGTATGTCGATGAGATTAACATGGAGTACGGCGGTGAAGGCACCAGACTGTATTCAACAGCCGGAACGAAATTCAAAAAACTTTGTCTGCAGAACCGTCTGCAGCTTTTGAATGCATCCGTAAGACATCTGGGAACCGATGTCAATTACATTGTGCTGCAGAATATGTATGCATGGCTCAAAGACCGGGCAGATTTTTATTTTGACACGCCGGTGCAGCATATCGAAAAGAGGGAAGATGGCTATCAGGTCATCTGTGAAGAGGAAAATTATGCATGCGGAAAATGTGTGGTTTCTGTCGGACGAAGCGGAAGCAAATGGATGGAAAAGGTCTGTGAAGAGATGAGCATCCCGACCAGTTCCAACCGTGTGGACTTAGGTGTCCGTGTGGAGCTTCCGGCTGTGATCTTTTCCCATCTGACCGATGAGCTTTACGAGAGCAAGATTGTTTACCGTACAAAACAGTTCGAGGACAATGTGCGTACGTTCTGCATGAATCCATATGGCATCGTGGTAAGTGAAAATACAAACGGCATCGTGACCGTAAACGGACACAGCTACGAAGATCCGACCAAACAGACCGAAAATACCAACTTCGCACTGCTTGTATCCAAGCATTTTTCCGAGCCGTTCAAGGACAGCAACGGATACGGCGAGAGCATTGCCAGACTTTCCAATATGCTCGGCGGCGGTGTTATGGTCCAGCGGTTCGGTGATCTGGTACGCGGAAGAAGAAGTACCGTCAAGAGAGTGGAAGAGGGCATTGTAAGACCGACACTTTCCGCAACACCGGGAGATTTAAGTCTGGTGCTGCCGAAGCGTATCCTGGATGGCATCATTGAGATGATCTATGCACTGGACAAGATCGCACCGGGAACGGCAAACGATGACACGCTGCTCTATGGTGTGGAAGTGAAATTTTATAATATGGAAGTACAGCTTGATGAGCATCTTGAAAGTATCCACAAAGGTCTCTATATCATCGGAGACGGCAGTGGGGTGACACATTCCCTTTCCCATGCATCCGCAAGCGGAGTTTACGTGGCAAGAGAGATTCTTGAATCCATGAGGAAGTAGCTGTTTATGCAGTAAATATGCGGATTCCGAATGTTTACAGGCACTCGTTTCGTGCAGAACGAAGCGGAGCATAGATTGCGGGAGTTACTTTGCAACGGAGCAATTCGCAGGCATCATGTGATCATAGGAACGGGAAAAGGAAAAGCAGTCAGGAAATGTATTGGAAACTAGAGGAATCACTGCATTACAGAAAACATTTTTAGAAAAATAAAAATTATAAACAATCCATAAACAAAAGATTAAAAAAGCATTGACATTGTTCAAATTTACTGCTATAGTAGAGATGCAATTAAAGAATTTGGTAGTTATGACAGGATTGTTACTGGTGATGCAGGCAAGACCCAAAGTTTCAGAGGAGAAGGATTCTGGATTCTTTGGGTCTTTTTGTTTGGGAGACACGTTATTACTATGAAAATCATCAAAGTTATTAATAACAATGTAGTAAGTGCTTTGGACAAAGACGCCGAGGAAGTCGTCATCATGGGAAAAGGTATCGGTTTCCATGCAAAGCCGGGACAGATTGTGAATGAGGAGCAGATTGAGAAGACGTTCCGACTGGAGGATAAGAAGTCAGCCGGGCAGTTCGCCAGGCTGGTGGAGAGGCTTCCGGTGGAATATCTCAAGTTATCCGACCAGATTATCACTTATGCCAAGAACAATATCGGGCTGAAGTTACACCAGAGTATTTATCTGACTCTGACAGATCATATCAGTTTCGCAATTGAACGGTATAAGAAAGGAATGCAGTTTGACAACCCGCTCAAGGTTGAGGTGAAGACCTTTTATCCGATCGAGTTTGGCGTTGGGAAGTATGCAATCCGCAAGGTCAGGGAGAAGCTTGATGTGGAGTTGAATGAGGATGAGGCCGCATCCGTCGCACTTCATATCGTAAATGCGGAATATGACACCGGTGTACGCAATACGATGAACATCACCTGTCTCATTCGCGACGTGGTCAATATCGTCAGTGAATATCTGAATATTGAACTGCAGGAAGAAAGCCTTCATTACGCCAGATTCATCACTCATCTGAAATTTCTTGGACAGCGCATTTTTACGGGGCAGATGCTCGGGGATGATGATAACGGTTTCGGAAAAGTGATCGCCGGAATGTACCCGGTTGAATATGCGTGCAGCGAGAAGATTGCGCATTATATAAAAATGCGCTATGATCACGAAATTACAGATGAGGAGACGGCTTATCTGGCCGTACATATCCGCAGAATCCAGCCGGAAAAAGAGCTGGAGGAGGATTCTCATTAAGTAAGAGAAGGAGGAAAAAAGTAATTATGATGAAATTCTTACAGAAATTAGGTAAAGCTTTGATGTTACCTGTTGCTTGCCTTCCTATCTGTGGTATCCTGATGGGTCTTGGATATGCTCTTTGCCCATCTACCATGCAGGGTGGTGACGTAGTAGGTATTGTACAGCAGATTGGTTTCTATTTAGTTAAAGCAGGTGGAGCCCTGATTGATAACATGGCTATCCTGTTTGCAATCGGTATCGGTGTTGGTATGTCTGAAGACAACGACGGTACAGGTGGACTTGCAGCTCTGGCTTCTTGGCTGATGCTGACAACTCTGCTGTCTGTAGGTGCTGTATCTGTTATCAAAACTCTTGAAGAAGGTACAACTGCTTACATTGCATTCAGCAAAATTGCGAACCCGTTCATCGGTATCATCGCCGGTGTGATCGGTTCTTCCTGCTACAATAAATTCAAAGGAACAAAGCTGCCGGATTGGCTGTCATTCTTCAGCGGCAAACGTTGCGTAGCTATCGTAGCAGGTGTTGTTTCTATCGTTGTATCCGTAGTTCTGCTGTTCGTATGGCCGGTACTGTTTGGCGTTCTGGTTGCACTGGGCGAAGGTATCGCAAAGATGGGAGCTGTAGGTGCTGGTATCTACGCATTCTTCAACCGTCTGCTGATCCCGTTCGGTCTGCATCACGCACTGAACAACGTATTCTGGTTTGATACCATCGGTCTTGGTGACCTGTCTCACTTCTGGGCTGGTGAAACATCTGCAGATGTTTCATGGAGCCTTGGTATGTACATGTCAGGATTCTTCCCATGTATGATGTTTGGTATCCCGGGTGCTGCTCTGGCTATGGTTCATACAGCAAAATCAAACAAGAAAAAAGTTGCAATCGGTCTTCTTTCTTCCGCAGCAATCGCAGCATTTGTTTGTGGTGTAACTGAGCCGTTCGAATTTGGTTTCATGTTCCTGGCTCCTGGACTGTATGTAGTATACGCTCTGCTGTACGCTATCTTCACAGTAATCACAGTTGTACTTGGATTCAGAGCCGGATTCAGTTTCTCCGCTGGTTTAACTGACCTGGTCTTCTCTGCTTCCCTTCCGGCAGCAGCTAAGACATGGCTGATCATCCCTCTGGGTATTGCAGCATTTGTAGTATTCTACGTAGTATTCCGTTTTGCAATCACAAAATTCGACCTGAAAACACCGGGACGTGAAGATGATGATATTGACGAAGCTGAAAAGAGCATCAAACTGTCTAACAACAACTACACAGAAGTTGCAAAAGCAGTTCTGGCTGGATGCGGCGGTAAAGAAAACATTACTTCTATCGACAACTGCATCACAAGACTTCGTCTGGAAGTGAAAGATACTACAAAAGTAAACGAAAAAGCAATCAAAGCAGCTGGAGCAGCTGGTGTGATTCGCCCAGGCAAAACAAGTGTACAGGTTATCATCGGAACTCAGGTTCAGTTCGTAGCTGATGAGTTCAAGAAACTGTGCAAATAATAGCTTGATATAATGGTCTGAAATCTGACCTGCAAGGGGGACGCCGTAGTGGGTGTCCCCCTTTTGGTACTCGTGCCGTTAGAAGGAGGACATACATTGGAATATAAGATTAAGACGATTTCTTCGAAAGAAGAGATTGTGAACTGCAATCGTTTTGAGATTGACCATGTGCAGTGGCATCATGCGATCACACCTCCGAAAGCCTGTGGTTATATGGGGTATCTGAAGGGGGAAGGACTCTATGTGCAGATTTGCACAGAGGAGCATGATCCGCTTGCAAGATGCACAGAGCATCACGAAATGGTCTGCAAAGACAGTGCAGTGGAAGTGTTTCTGGCATTCGCAGAAAAAGGAAAGGAACTTACCAACAATGATATGTATCTGAACTTTGAAGTGAATGCAAACGGAGCCATGTATGCAAAATATGGCTTTGGCAGACAGGGAAGACAGTTCCTTTCCGATGAAGTTTATAAGGAAACAGGCGTAAATTCCGTGATTGAAAAGGATCACTGGACAATGAGCCTGCTCATTCCGGAGAAGTTTCTGAAGGAAGTCTGCGATTATTTACCGGATGGCAGCGGCAAGGAGATATACTGTAATTTCTATAAAATTTCAGAAGATCCGGCTGTTGAACATTATATCAGCTTTTCACCAATTGACAGTGAGAAGCCAAACTTCCATCTTCCGGTCTTTTTTGCAAAAGCGGAAGTGGAATAAACCTGAAATCAGAAAGGAAGAGGAATATGGTTTTATATCAGGCAAAAGATTATAAGGATATGAGCAGAAAGGCAGCAAATATTATTTCTGCCCAGGTTATCATGAAACCGAACGCTGTTTTAGGTCTGGCAACAGGTTCTACACCGGTAGGTGCATACGAACAGCTGGTTGAATGGTACAACAAAGGTGACATCGATTTTTCACAGGTAACTTCTGTAAACCTGGACGAATACAAAGGACTTTCCGGAGACAATGATCAGAGCTACCGTTATTTCATGAACAAAAATCTGTTTGATCATGTAAATATCGACAAGGCACGTACCTTTGTACCGGATGGAACAGAACCGGACAGCAAAGTTGCATGTGCAAAATATAATGCGATCATCGACAGCGTTGGCGGCATCGACCTGCAGCTGCTTGGTATCGGCGGAAACGGACACATCGGATTTAACGAGCCGGGTTCAGCTTTCGAGAGCCTGACACACTGTGTAGCACTGAAAGAAGATACCATCAAAGCAAACGCAAGATTTTTTGAAACTATGGATGATGTGCCGAAATATGCATACACCATGGGTATCAAGAACATCATGTCAGCCAAGAAAGTTCTGCTGCTGGCAAGCGGAAAGAACAAAGCAAAGGCAGTTTATGAATCCTTCTTCGGACCGATCGTACCTGGCGTACCGGCTTCTGTACTGCAGCTTCACAACGATGTGATCGTAATTGCAGATGAAGAAGCACTGTCCCTGTGCAGAGAGAAGGGAGTGATCTAAATGATCATTAAAGGTGCATCCGTTTTTTGTGAAGACGGAACATTTCAGGTAAAAGATGTTTTTGTAGAAGATCATAAGATCGTGGCAACGGAAGCAGAAGTAAGCGATAAGACGGTGGTAGACGCAAACGGATACAAACTGATTCCTGGTCTTGTGGATGTACACAGCCATGGTGCATGCGGTCATGATTTCTGTGACTGCGACGTAGAAGGCGTAAAAGAGATTTTACGTTTTGAAAAAGCACATGGTATCACTTCTTACTGCCCGACATCCATGACACTTTCCAAAGAGATGCTGGTTGATATTTTTGCGACCGCAAAAGAAGCAGACGGCATCGCAGACGGAGCACGTGTCATTGGTATCAATATGGAAGGACCATTTATCGCACCGGAGAAAAAGGGAGCACAGAATGGTGCTTATATTCAGGCACCGTCCGCAGAGACGTTCCGTGCATGCCAGCAGGCAAGCGGCGGACTGATCAAACTGGTGACTCTGGCACCGGAGATGGAAGGTTCCGTAGAATTTATTAAGGAACTCAAAGATGAAGTGCATATTTCTGTTGGACATACAACCGCAGATTATGATACTGCAAAGGCAGCATTTGAGGCCGGTGCAGATCATGTAACACATCTGTACAATGCAATGCCGCCATTAAATCACAGAGCACCGGGTGTTATCGGAGCAGCTGCAGACAACGATCATGTATATGCCGAGCTGATCAGTGATGGTCTGCACATTCATGGCAGTGCGATCCGTGCAGCATTCCGTATGTTCGGACCGGAACGTATCGTTCTGATCAGTGATTCCATGATGGCATGCGGTATGGAAAATGGAGAATATGAACTGGGCGGTCAGAAAGTATTTATGAAAGACCGTAAAGCAACACTGGCAGACGGAACCATCGCAGGATCCGCAACCTGCCTGTACGACTGCATGAAGATTGCAATGTCTTTCGATATTCCGGAAGCAGATGCGATTTTTGCAGCAACAAGAAATCCGGCAAAGAGCATAGGTGTCTATGACAGAGTCGGTTCTATCAGTGTCGGAAAAGAGGCCGATATGCTGCTGGTAGATGACGAGTATCATTTAAAGCAAGTGTTTTAATAAGTATTGTAATTAGAGATAATTACAGAGATGCAGGATGGACCTGGGAAATCCATTCTGTAGGAGTGTGTGAAAAGGATAAGATAGAAAAAGCCTCCGCTCATCATAGGATGGGCGGAGGCTTTTGTTTTCGGCTTTATTTTGCAGAAATTTTTACTTTTTTTGAGAAAGAACCGTAAATGTTTTCCTTAGCTGTTTTTTTATAGGCACGTACCCGGTAGAAGCAGTCTTTTTTTGAAGCGAGAGAAAGTTTCAGTTTCAGGGTGCCGGTTCGTTTGATACGTTTGAACAGTTCCCATTTTTTGCCGGAAATCTGCCGGAAAACTTCATAGCCATCAGCACCGGGGACTTTTCTCCAGCTCAGAAGGTAGGTTTTGCTGCTCTTTTTTTTCGGGGAGCGTATCTGTGCTTTTTCCGGCTTCAGTGTCTGATTTTTCACCTGGGAATAAGGACTGTATACAATATCGTTGTAGCGGCTTCTGGCATAGGCACGTATCCGGTAGTAGTATTTCCTGCCGGGAACGACAGTATTGTCGGAATAAGAAGTCTTTTTTGTGTCAGCGATCAGTGTGTAGCCTTTCTTTCTGGAAGTGCTGCGGAAAATCTGATAGCCGTCTGCATACTGTACCGCATTCCAGGAAAGCCGTAAAGAAGAGCAGCGACTGCTTTTTATCTTGCGGATTGAGGATTTTGGAAGAGCAGAGACATTTGCCAGAATCTCGGTGGCAGCTTCCGTTGTATTTTCCGTAAATGCTTTGATGCGGTTATTGATCTGCTGATAACTGATATCCATCCAGCCATTGGCTTTTGTGCGGTAGTAGCTCTGGCCAATCTCAGCACTGGAAACGAAATGCAGGGATTCCAGAGAGCTGCTTTTGTCGATAAAGGCATACAGTGTCTGGTTGGTCGGCGATGCAAAGGAGATCACAACGGAAAATCGGTCACCCTGATTGAAGACGATCTCTGTATTTAAAGGAATCGTATAATAACCGCAGTAAGTGGTCACGCCGCTCTGTGCACGGTCGAGGACTGCGATGCCGCTTGTTGGGTCACCGGCTGTTGGATTTTTGTAGATCTGGATCGCATACTGGATATTTTCGGATGCCAGGGCAAAGGAAACGGATTTCAATTTTTCCTGTCCGTTCGGATTTCCACTTACAGTAAAAACATTGGAAAGGGAACTTCCGGATGGGATTGGCATGTATGTACAGGAAGCGGAACCGTCATATTGATAATTATGGGAATAATTATCGCTGTTTTCCATATCATAGGCGAATACCAGAGAATCCGAATCAGCGGTTGATTTCTTCTGGTGGTTCAGGCTGTTGTCCTGATAGGAAATATAAATATAGCCATCATTGCCGAAATCTTCGCCGTAGCTGTTTTTTGCAATCCAGGCACCTTTTTTGCTCGGACGTATGCCACTTGTGAAATTTGCCGTCGAATAATCATCATCCCAGCCGACGATCGTGAGCTGATGGTTTGTTCCGGTGTTGTTGTTGCAGTAATAAGCACCGGTAGACTTTGAATAATATTTTTTCAGGTTTACACAGAGCGGGGCGGATACCGAACCGTACTGCAGGATCAGACGTTTGATACTGGCAGTGTCAGAACCGTTTACATAGCGGACATTCTGAAGGTGGCCGACATCCTGGTAAGCCAGGCTGGAAGATGGGGTATAAAGCTGTTCATATGGATAAGAGGCAAGGGATTCCGCAGCAGCTCCGGTCCATTTGGAGAGTGCAAACATTGTACAGGCATCTGTACCGCCGACATCCATGTAATCTGGGTCTGCAAGGAGGGTACAGTCACCGGCGGTACCACCAAGAGCGTCTTCCTGAGTGTGAAAGAAAAAGTAGGCGAAATGGAATTCGGACAGATCAAAGCTGGTATCTTGCAGTCCTTTTCTGATCATGCTCGTCTCGCAGGCGGAAAGGGCGGAGAATGCCCAGCAGGTTCCGTAGGGATTCTGATCTTTGACCGGTGTCACCAGATCGTGCTCTGCCGCATTGTATCTGGAGGGCAGTACCGTCGCTCTTTTTGCGTTGTTTTCCAGAGTATCTGTCTGCAGATCACCTTCCGCTGAAGTATCGGAGAGAAATTCATAAACCGGAACAGCCGGAAGTTGTGGGTGTAGGAGAGCTTCCCCGGCGTGGACGCTGACCGGGGCAAATGTGATGCCAAGGGTAAGCAGAAATCCATGCAGGAAAAGAGAAGCCCGTTTATTGGAAGAGTTTTTCAGGGTAGATCCCTCCTTTTACGAGTGCCTGGATGGAGTCTGTGACATAAGCCTTGTCCTCGGCGTAAGTGACACCGAACCAGCGGTCACGTGTCTCCAGTACCTGCACATCAGCAAGTTGTTTTTTCAGCATGTCATCGACAACGGTCGGGATCAGATATTCGCATTTGAGATCGCCTTCTTTCTGTGCAGAAAGGAACGCTGCGAAATCCTGATCCAGATAATCGAGGATTTCCGGTGTAAATCCCCACATATTCATGGAAACATGACTGTTTGTATCAAGCGGTGCAAAACCGCCGTTTCCATCCGGAACACCGGCACCGTCTGCTGTTTTGGTGATATCGTGGGTCTCAACGATGGAAGTTAAAAGTTCTCTGTCATCTACCTGACAGATGCCGCGTGTGACGCCGCCGTTCTCACTTAAGGTATTTCCGAGGATAAAGCCTGCCATGCAAAAATGCAGCAGGTCATCCTGGCTGTGTTCCTCTACCAGGAAATCATGCACTTTTTTAAAACCTTCTTTTCCATAGTAATCGTCTGCATTGATGACAGCAAACGGTGTGTCGATCACGCCCTTGCAGCACAGAAGAGCCTGGCCGGTGCCCCATGGTTTGGTGCGGCCGTCCGGAACGGAAAAACCATCCGGCAGAGCGGACAGATCCTGAAAGGCATAAGATACGTCTGCAATTTCAGAGATGCGATCCCCGATGATGCGTCTGAAGTCCTCTTCGATATCCTTGCGGATGATAAATAAGATTTTATTGAATCCTGCCTTTAAGGCATCATAGATAGAATAGTCCATGATGATCTCACCGGAAGGTCCGACCGGTGCCAGCTGTTTGATGCCGCCGCCAAAACGGCTTCCGATGCCTGCTGCCAGGATAACAAGTGTTGTTTCTTTCATAAATAATGCTCCTCTCAAGTCTTTTTTACGATAACAGTGGCTATATTATATCATAGAATGTCTGAAAAGCAAAGGAAAAAGCAAGGCTTTATTGGAAGCTTTGCCAAAAGGAGTTTTTCGGTTGAATATTGTTGCCCCAGATGGTATAATATAAAGAATCCGTATGGAAAAATAAGAGAAACGAACTGACTGATGGAGGTAAAAAAGAACATGAGAACTTATCTTGTAACCGGAGGTGCCGGTTTTATTGGTTCTAATTATATTCACTATATGTTTAAAAAATACGGGGATGACATCCGTATTATCAACGTTGACAAGCTGACTTACGCAGGCAATCTGGAAAATTTAAGAGATGTGGAGAATCGTGACAATTATACATTTGTAAGAGCAGATATCTGCGACAGCGAGGCGATCAACAAGATCTTCGATGAAAATGACATTGACCGTGTGGTTCATTTCGCAGCAGAGAGCCATGTAGACCGAAGCATCCGCAACCCGGAAGTTTTTGTAAAGACAAACGTGCTTGGTACTCTGGTCATGCTCAATGCGGCAAAGGCAGCCTGGGAGCTTGAGGACGGCACATTCAAGGCAGACAAGAAATTTTTACATGTATCCACGGATGAAGTTTACGGTTCTCTGGAGAACGAGGGGGAATATTTCTACGAGACGACACCTTATGATCCTCACAGCCCGTATTCTGCAAGCAAGGCATCTTCGGATATGCTGGTAAAAGCCTATATGGATACTTACAAATTCCCGGCAAATATCACAAACTGCAGCAACAACTACGGACCGTATCAGTTCCCGGAGAAGCTGATCCCACTGATCATCAACAATGCATTAAACGGCAGAAAGCTTCCGGTCTACGGCGACGGCAAAAATGTGCGTGACTGGCTGTATGTGGAAGACCATGCAAAGGGCATTGATATGGTTCAGGAACAGGGTCGTCTGTTTGAGACATACAACATCGGCGGACACAACGAAAAACAGAACATCGAGATCATCCATATCATTCTCGATACGTTAAACGAGATGCTTCCGGACGAAGACCCGAGAAAAGCACATATCAATGAAGAACTGATCACTTATGTGGAAGACCGCAAGGGCCATGACCGCAGATATGCGATCGCACCGGACAAGATCAAAGCTGAGATTGGCTGGTATCCGGAGACGATGTTTGCAGAAGGCATCAAGAAAACAATCAAATGGTATTTTGAACACGAAGACTGGATGGCAAATGTGACAAGCGGTGACTATCAGAAATATTACGAAGAGATGTACCGCAAATAAGAAAGGATCGATATATGAAGGGGATTATTTTAGCAGGCGGTTCCGGTACCAGACTGTACCCGCTGACCAAAGCGATTTCAAAACAGATCATGCCGGTTTATGATAAGCCGATGATCTACTATCCGTTGTCCACACTGATGCTGGCAGGGATCCGAGAGATCCTGATCATCTCTACAGAGCGTGATCTTCCGGTATTTAAAGAATTGTTTGGCACCGGTGAGCAGCTGGGGCTTCAGATGTCTTATGCTGTTCAGGACAAACCTCGGGGACTGGCAGATGCGTTTATTATCGGAGCCGATTTCATCGGAGATGACAGTGTGGCACTGGTGCTCGGTGACAATATTTTCTACGGACAGAGCTTTTCACAGGTTCTGATGCGTGCAGCCAAGATTGAAAAGGGAGCGACTATTTTCGGATATTATGTGCGTGACCCGAGAGAATATGGTGTCGTAGAGTTTGATGAGAACGGAAAGGCACTCTCCATCGAGGAGAAACCGGAGCATCCGAAGTCCAACTACGCTGTTCCGGGACTGTATTTCTATGATAATGATGTGGTAGAGATCGCAAAGAATGTCAAACCTTCCGCACGCGGTGAGATCGAGATCACCAGTATCAACAATGAATATTTAAGGAGAGGAACCCTGAAGGTGGAGACACTTGGCAGAGGTTTTGCATGGCTGGATACCGGCACACACGATGCACTGCTCGATGCGGCAGATTTCGTAGCTGCCTTCCAGAAGAGACAGGGACTTTATATTTCCTGCATCGAAGAAATTGCATATAAGAGAGGATTTATCACAAAAGAACAGCTCGTTGAGCTGGCACAGCCTCTGCTGAAGACTGCATATGGCCGGTATTTACTGGAAATTGCAGAGGGACTTTAGGAGGAAAAGGAATCTATGAAAGAAACCCGGTCACTGCCCGCAGAGCTTTTTGCGGGCAGAACACTGATTTTTCAGCTTGCGAAAAATGATTTTAAAAAGAAATACGCCGGTTCCTACCTGGGGATCGTCTGGGCGTTTGTACAGCCGGTTGTGACGGTCATGGTTTACTGGTTTGTTTTTGGTATGATAAGGAGTTCATCACCAAGACCGGTACCGTTCGTGCTGTGGCTGATCGCCGGACTGATTCCCTGGTTCTTTTTTCAGGACGGACTGATCAACGGAACGAATGCACTGCTGGAATACAATTATCTGGTCAAAAAGGTGGTATTTCGGATTGATATCCTGCCGATGGTCAAAGTTGTGTCCGCTGTTTTTGTACACCTGTTTTTTATTCTGGTTGCTCTGATCCTGTACACGGCGATGGGATGTTATCCGACTGTTTATACGATCCAGGTGATTTATTATACGTTTTGTATCTTTGTGCTCGTGCTCGGGATCACTTATATGACCAGTTCGGTCGTTGTCTTTTTTCGTGACCTGACACAGGTGATCAACATTGCACTTCAGGTGGGAGTCTGGATGACTCCGATCATGTGGTCGATGGAGGATCTCGGCATTACCGGCATCCTTGCGTCCATCTTGAAATTAAATCCGATGTTTTATATTGTCCAGGGATATCGTGATGCCTTTATTTACAAGATATGGTTCTGGCAGCGTCCGGGCATGACTCTGTATTTCTGGGCATTTACTCTGGTGTTCTGGCTGATCGGCACGAGACTGTTCCGGAAGTTAAAGATACATTTTGCGGATGTTCTGTAAATTTATGAGGAATCGAAATCTATGAGTGAAATGGCAATTCAGGTAAAAGACCTGAGTAAAGTATATAAATTATATAACAAACCGTCTGACCGTCTGAAGGAGACGCTTGGATTTCATGTGGATGCGAGGGAGCATTATGCGTTGAAACATGTTAATTTTGAGATCAGAAAAGGCGAGACGGTCGGCATCATCGGGACGAACGGTTCCGGTAAATCGACGATTCTGAAGATCATCACCGGTGTTCTGAATCCGACCGGAGGCGAAGTGAACGTGGATGGACGTATCTCGGCACTTCTGGAGCTTGGAGCCGGATTCAACATGGAATACACCGGGATCGAGAATGTCTATCTGAACGGAACGATGCTTGGATTTACAAAAGAAGAGATCGATGAGCGACTGGACAATATTCTGGAGTTTGCGGACATCGGTGATTTTGTTAATCAGCCGGTCAAATCGTACTCAAGCGGTATGTTTGTGCGGCTGGCATTTGCCGTTGCCATCAATATCGATCCGGAGATCCTGATCGTGGATGAGGCACTGTCGGTCGGAGACGTTTTTTTTCAGGCAAAATGTTACCGCAAATTTGAGGATTTCAAAAAAGAAGGCAAGACGATCCTGTTTGTCAGCCACGATCTTGGAAGCATCACAAAATACTGTGACCGTGCGATCCTGCTCAACCAGGGCGAGAAGATCTTTGAGGGAACGCCGAAAGAAGCGGTTGATATTTATAAGAAGGTTCTGGTGCATCAGTTTGATCCGTCTGAACTGGAGACAGACAGCCGGATGAACGATGTCGAGGATGTCAGTGCAAACTGGAAGGATTCGGTCGTGGTCAATCCGAAGCTGATCGAGTATGGAGAGAAGATTGCGGAGATCACAGACTATGCGATCCTCGATGACAAAGGGCTGATCACCAATACCCTGATGAAGGGCAACACCTTTTCTGTTCGCATGAAGGTGGATTTCCACGAGGAGATCAAAGAGCCGATCTATGCGTTTACGATCAAGAATCTGCAGGGGATTGAGATTACCGGAACGAACACCATGTATGAAAAGGCAGATGTCAAAGGTAAAAAAGAGGGCGAGAGTCAGGAGATCACCTTCACGCAGAAACTGGATCTGCAGGGCGGAGAATATCTGATTTCTCTTGGATGTACCGGTTACCGCAACGGAGAGTTTGTGGTATTTCACAGATTGTATGATGTATGCAGCCTGACGGTGATCTCAGACCGCAATACCGTCGGTTATTACGATATGAATTCAAAAGTAACACTATCCTGAAGCGGGGGGAATTATGGCAAAGTTTAATCTGGATTATTACAGCGGAGAGAATTTTTACTCCGACGGAGATATTGAAAAGGAAATACTGAAGATCGTCAAAACACAGGGCAGTTACGAGAGTATGGAGAATGTTCCGTTTCCGGTACTTTACCATCTTTCCAGAGTCCGCGAGAACATCCTGAACTGGTATCCGTTTCAGGAGGATGCGACCTGTCTGGAGATTGGCTCCGGCTGCGGGGCGATCAGCGGCCTGCTCTGTGAGCGGATGAAAAAGGTCGTGTCGGTGGAGCTTTCCAAGCAGAGAGCGGACATCAACATGGCAAGGCATGAGCGTGTGCCGAATCTGGAGATCTGGGTCGGCAATTTAAATGATATGGTGTTCGGTGAGCAGTTTGATTACATCGTGCTCAACGGCGTGTTTGAGTATGCACCGGGCTTTACCGAGGGGGATCAGCCGTGCGAGACGTTTCTTAAGAATATCAAACGGCTGCTCAAGCCGGAGGGGATCCTGTTGATTGCAATTGAGAACCGCTTTGGACTCAAGTATTTTGCGGGTGCACCGGAAGATCATACCAACGGCTATTTTGACGGCATTGCCGGGTATCCGGACAATCATTCCGTGCGGACATTCTCCAAAGGAGAGTGGGAACGTCTGATGGAAGCCTGTGGTTTTTCTTATCACCGTTTTTATTATCCGTATCCGGATTACAAGTTTCCGCGGGAAGTCTTTACGGATGAGTCTTTAAAAGAGCAGAAATATGGTCTTCCAACCTGGAATTTCACAAAATACCGCATGGCACTGTTCCGGGAGGGACAGGTGGCGGAGACGATTCAGCAGGATGGCAGAATGGATTATTTTGCCAATTCTTTTCTGATCGAGATGAGCAGAAATCAGATCCGTGCTGATAAAAAAGTGCTTTATGCGAAGATGAGCACCGACCGCGACCGTCATTTCTCCATTGCTACCACGATTGAAGAGCAAAACGGAGAAAAAGTGGTTGTCAAGCAGCCGATGACAAACGAGGCAAAACGTCACCTGCAGAATATGCAGAACAAACAGAAAGATTACGGAAGCTGGAGCAGCCTTGGCGTGAAAGCAAAAGGCGATGCTGTCGTGACACCGTTTCTTCAGGAAAAAAGCCTTGGACAACAGGCAAAGCAGGCCATTTATGAACATAACGTGGAAAAAGTGAAAAATTTGATTTCCACGGTCAGTATGCTGTGTGAAAAAGAATCCGCAGCAACTGGGAACCGTCATATCGTAAGCCGGGAGATGTCCGGAAGAGAGCGGACGGAGTTTGCCCAGGTTTTTGGAACTTCACAGATCTGCCCGGAACTGCCGTGCATTGCCCCGGCGAACATCGATCTGATCCTCGACAATATTTTTGAAAAAGACGGAAAATACCGTGTCATTGACTGCGAATGGATCTTTGATTTTCCGGTTCCGGTGGCATTTATCATCTGGCGTGCCATCAATGAGCTGTACAGCAGCTATCCACAGCTGGAACAAGACTGCAGGATGCAGGAGCTTTTAGAAGAATATCAGATTACGCAGGAGATGTCCGAGACTTTCCACAAGTGGGGCACCTATTTTGCAGAACACTACGTCGGAGCGAACCGCGTATTGCACTACAGCATCCCGGAGATCGGTATTTCTCTGGAAGAGTTCCGCAAACGCCACCAGGAGAAGGATCTGCTGAACTGCCAGCTCTTTGTGGACACCGGAAACGGGTTCCGGGAAGAGGAGAAAATCCAGGCGGAAACGGTTCTGCAGGACGGAGCGTTCCGCGTGACTTTTGATCTGAAAAATTTTAAGGACTGGAAGGCACTGCGTTTTGATCCGCTGGAAGGAAAACCATGTATCTGCCGGATCGACCATGCCGGAACCAATGCGAAGTTAAAAGCGGCCAACGCTTCCGGAAAAGTGGAGCATGGAGATCTGTTTTTAACGACCGATCCGGTTTATCTGGTCAAAATGGAAGAAAACAAGGATCAGGTAAAGATCAGCGGCATGATTGCGGTACTCTCCATGGAAGAGGCACTGGAGCGTGCAAACTGGCTGCTTGGTAAAAAAAATGGTCTTGCATTTTGGAGGAAATAAATGAAAAAAAGGACAGAGGCAGTAGATATTATTATACCGGTGTACAATGGTTACGATGATTTGCAGCTTTGTATGCCGAGTGTGTTAAAGCATACAGATTTTACGAAGCACCGGCTGATCCTGATCAACGACTGCAGTCCGGATGAACGGATTGCACCTTATCTGGATAGCTTTGCCGGGGAACATATTCTGGTACTGCACAATGAAAAAAATCTGGGATTCTCCGCAAACGTAAATAAAGGAATGGCACAGTCAGAGGATCGAGATGTCCTTCTTTTAAATTCTGATACAATCGTTACCGCAGGGTGGCTGGACAAGATCATCGCCTGTGCATACCGGGAGGAGAGCATCGGAACGGTGACACCGCTCTCAAACAGTGCTACTTTATGTTCGGTTCCGGTCATGTGCCAGGACAATCCGATGCCGGAAAATGTCACGGTAGATGAATATGCCGGACTGATTGAAACGTGCAGCCTCAGACGTTATCCAAGGATCACCGTTGCGGTTGGTTTCTGTATGTATATCAAACGCAGTGTGATCGATGACATCGGTGTTTTTGACGCTGAAACGTTCGGCAGAGGCTACGGGGAGGAAAATGATTTCTGCAACCGTGCAGAGCAGGCAGGTTATCATCATGTAATGTGCGATGACACCTTTGTATACCATAAAGGGACCGCTTCGTTTGACACCGAAGAAAAGAAAAAGCTTCTTGAAGAACATGAGGCAATCTTAAATGACCGTTACGCTGCCCAGATGCGGATGAACCATCGGTACTGTATGGAAAATCCGGATCAGGAGATCCGCGACAATATCAATATGTATACAAAGCTGCACAACGGAAAGCAGAACATTCTCTATCTGCTGCATCTGGATTTCCAGGAAGGGGCATTCAACAACATCGGCGGCACACAGATTCATGTCAAAGAGCTGACGATGGCACTGAGGGATGAATACAATGTCTTCGTGGCGGCAAGAGATGAAGAATATTTAAGACTGACGATCTACACAGACAAAGATGTGGTCTCCCTGAAATTTGAAATTGGCGAAGCACCGAAGTTTCCGGTTTTCCGTGATGAAAAGATGCGAAAGATCTATGAACAGATCCTGCTGGCATTTGACATTGATATGGTGCATATCCAGCATTCGCAGGATCTTTCTCTGGAGCTTTATTTTGCGGCAGAGCGTTTCGGAATCCCGGTGATCGCAACCATTCATGATTTCTATTATGCCTGCCCGACGATCATTCTTCTGGATAACGAAAATCAGTTCTGTCAGAAAGAGGATGTAAAGCTTTCCTTTGAAGAGAGGCAGAAACGCTGCCGGGAATGTCTGCGTCAGAAAAAAGACATTGCAAGCCAGGTTGATTATCTTCGCATCTGGAGAAGGGAAAATAAAAAGGCACTTTCCATTTGCCGGAAACTGATCTTCCCATCCGAAAGTGCGAGGGATATTCTGCTTGAATATTTCCCTTCTCTGAAAGAAAAATGCATGGTCATCGAACACGGAGAAGACAAACTGGAGCGTGATATCATCCATGTGCCGTCACCGGAGAAGCATCAGAAGAGCGAGCACCTGCACGTGAAGCTGGATCGTGTGCCGGGAGCCGATCAGGGGCTCAATGACATCAAAGGCTGGGCTTATCTGGAAGGCGTGCCAAACGAAGAGACGAAGATTTATGTGGAATTTACGGACAGCAAAGGCAAAAAGGACTGTTTTCTGGCAAACAAAGTACCAAGACCGGATATTGTCGATGCATTTGGTGCAACAGAAGCATTGATGTGCGGTCTGGATCTTCGTATCAGTACCAGAAAACTTGCCGACGGACCGGTGAAGATCCGTGTCTATGTCAAGCATGACGGCGTGTTCTACACGGATAATCAAAGTACCAAAGGAGAATATCATCATCGCTTCGGAAAACGAGGAAGGCTCAATGTGGCATTCCTTGGAGGAATGGTTCCGCAGAAAGGAAGTCTGATGGCAAGAGAGCTGATTCCGATGGACAAAGGCGGGATCAACTGGTTTGTACTGGGTGCGATCGGTGATAAGAATATTCTGGAAATTTCACAGGAGAACTGTTTCTTCAGCTCCACTTACAAAAAAGAGGAACTTCCGCAGCTTCTTGAAGATAATGAGATTGATATTATCTGCATTCTGCCGATCTGGCCGGAGACATTCAGTTATACCGTCTCAGAAGCATGGCTTAATGGGATTCCGATTGTTGCAACCGACATCGGGGCAGTCGGGGAGCGTATCAGAAAGACAGGCGGCGGCTGGCTGGTGAAGCCGGATGCCAGCCCGGATGAGGTGATGCAGCTGTTGCATCATATCATCGATCATCCGGAAGAATATCAGGCAAAGAAAGAGATCGTGGATGACATGGAGATGAAAACGGTGGAGCAGATGTGCGAAGAGTACCGCAGCTTCTACCGGGAACTTCTGGAGTTTACGGAAAAAGAACTGCCGGAAGACAAGATCGACCGGGATTTCATTTTCCAGGGACTGGCTCTTGGCGATCCATCCGTTGGCGGCAGCGGCGGCATCGCGGCGATGAACCGACTGAAAAACGAGAATGCGGCACTGAAAGCGTCGATCGAAGTAACAAAAGGAACGATTTCTTATAAAATGGCAAGGAAAATTTCGGATGCGAAAATACCATTTAAAGAGCAGATGAAACGATTCCTTCATCGAAAATAGAGTAGCAGAAAATGAGCAGTCGGAGACCCGGTGGTTTCCGGCTGCTTTTTATAGAAAATGCTCACTTCTGGTAAAATGCAAAGGTGTGTTCTCCTGAGCCGACCGGAACACAGACGAAGCAGGCATCGGCACGTAAAACATCGGTCTTGATGTCGTCTACATAAGCTTTTACATTCTTGCTGTATGGGATTGGCAGAAAGAGAAAACCGGCATTTTCTGTCGTCACGGTACCGGAGATCTGGTCCTTTTCGGTATTCTCATCGAAAGCAATCTGAGCACCGGTGTAGGCGGATATGGTTTTGACGGAGCCAAGCAGTGCAAGGTCTGTGATCCGACAGCTTTCCTTTTCACAGGAAAAGTTTACCGAGTCGGACGAGATGGAAATGGCGATTTGCACGTTTTTCTTCTCGCCGGCCGTAAACGGGATCTGATATACCATGTCCGAATTCTGTGAGACGGTCAGCGTGCCGCCAGAATCGGCTGTCAGAGCAAAAACAAGATAAACTCGCTGGTAAAGTCTTGATGTGGCGGTATCAAGCTGGATAGCTGCCGGAGAGGAGGGATTTACCGTAAGATCCGTAAAGTCTCGGGAAATGCCGTCCAAGGTGCAGCTTTCCTGAAGTTTTGATGCCGGACGTATCTTCTTTCCGGTGATCTCTTTTGCAAGGGAAGCGGTCGCACTTTCCGAATCCGCAGCGTCGGAATCAGCAGTATCGGCATCCTCCGATCCTTCCCCTTCCAGCAGAACATTCTCCTGAAGGATCCGCTCCAGATCGAGGGAGACATCGCTGTTTAAGATGGAGGTATCTGCCGCACGCGTATAAAAACGTGCAAAAGAGGGCGGGGCCTGACTCTGGGCGGAAGCGGCATCGCCGAACTGCTCACTGTAATAGGAAACGGCGGTATCGTAAAAAGAATCTGCTTCTCCAAAAGAGATCAGACCCATGTGGCGTGCGGCCACAACCAGAAGCAGGCAGAGCAGGCCGCCAAGCAGTATGCCGAAAAAAAGCGAGAGCAAATGTCCGAAGACTTTGTTTTTTGCTTTTTTTGTGTTTTTATCCGAACTGGAATCTGTTTTATCTGAAATCATCGTTTTCACTTTGTCCTTTCTATATGATAAGCGTCTCAATAACTGGAAATCTTTATGAGTCATACGTGATTTTTTCGTGCTCTGCACTCCCAAAATCACGCAAACATTCGAAATTCGCTCATTTTTTTACAAAAAATGGCTGCTTTCTCATGTTTTAGCGGTCCTCATAGACACAAATACGTATGCAAGCATCCGTTTTGTGTCCATTTGTCCCTTGACTCATCATATCACATCTGCCGGAAATCCTGCAATCAAAAATGCGGGAGAAAATCCGACACTTGACAGAAAAGCTTCCTCTATACTATAGTGTACAAAGAGTCTTTTCAGGTGAAACAGAGAAAAAGTTAAGATAAATGCCCCGGATGGAAATGCTTTCCGGAAGAGCAGAAAAGTAAGAGAGGAAACGTATGGATTTTTCGAAACTGGCAAAAAGCCTGAATCCCTACACGATCAAAAAGGGATTTTCTTATTTGAAGCAGTATGGTTTTCAGGAATTTAAAGTGCGATTATCAGAGCGATTTGAAAAAGAAGAAGTCGATTATAATGAGTGGTGTAAGAATGATATTCTGACGGATGAGGAGCGAAAAGCACAGAGAGAACGGATCTGGGAGTATCCGCCGCTGATCAGTGTTGTGGTTCCGATTTACAAAACACCGGAAGTTTTTCTGCGGCAGATGATCGAATCGGTGACGGCACAGACCTATCCGCACTGGCAGCTGTGCATTGCAGACGGAAGTGGAGATACCGCAGGGACAAAACGGATCGTTGACAGTTATCTTTCTGATAAACGTATCAAATATAAGATCCTTGCGGAAAATCTGGGCATCGCAGACAACACGAATGCAGCGATGGAACTGGCGGACGGCGATTATATTGCTCTGTTTGACCATGATGATCTGCTTTCTGAAAATGCCCTCTATGAAGTGGCGGATCGGATCTGCAAAACAGGGGCGGAGATTGTTTACACAGATGAGGACAAGGTGACAAGTGATCTTTCCGAGCGTTATCAGCCAAATTTCAAGCCGGATTTCAATCTTGATCTGCTGCGTTCCAACAATTATATCTGCCATCTGCTGGTTGTGAAAAAGACACTGGTGCAGGAAGTGGGCGGTCAGAAAAAAGAATTTGACGGAGCACAGGATCACGAGTTTCTGTTCCGCTGCGTTGAAAAAGCAAAAGGGATCGAGCATATTCCGAAGGTGCTGTACCACTGGCGGGTGCACAAGGCTTCCACAGCGGACAATCCGCTCAGCAAAAAGTATGCCTACGATGCCGGAAAACGGGCAGTGACAGAGCACATCCGCCGCTGCGGGGAAGAGGCAGAAGTGACTGATACGCTGTTCCCTGGATTTTACCGGGCGAAATATCAGGTGACGGGCGAACCGCTCGTCTCGATCATCATTCCGAACAAGGATGAAAAAGAGACACTCAAAAAGTGTCTGGATTCCATCAAAGAGAAATCAACCTATCGTAATTATGAGATCATTATTGTGGAGAATAACAGCACCGGGCAGGAGATTTTTGATTATTACAAAGAGATTGACGGCAGGGACGGCATCCGGGTCGTTTACTGGAAGTCGGGCTTTAATTATTCTGCTCTGAACAATTTCGGGTTTACATTTGCAAAAGGCGATTATATTCTCTGCCTGAATAACGATGTGACGGTGATCACACCGGACTGGCTGGAGCGGATGATCGGACAGTGTCAGCGAAAAGAGGTCGGCATTGTGGGAGTGAAACTGTATTATCCGGATGATACGATCCAGCATGCGGGCGTGATCATCGGTATCGGCGGTGTTGCCGGGGCGATGTTTGTCGGTATGGCAAGAGAACGCAGCGGTTATCTTAGAAAAGCAATCCTTCAGCAGGATTTAAGTGCCGTGACGGCTGCCTGCATGATGGTGGACCGCAAAGCATGGGAGGGGGCAGGCGGATTCAACGAAGACCTTGCCGTTGCATTCAATGACATTGATTTCTGCCTGAAGGTAAGAAGAGAAGGCTATCTTGTAGTTTATGAGCCGAATGTCGAGCTGTATCACTATGAATCCAAGAGCCGCGGTTACGAAGACACACCGGAAAAACAGAAACGTTTCTTAAGTGAAATTAACTATATGAAAGCACACTGGAGTGAGATCCTTACGAAGGGCGATCCTTATTACAACGAGAATTTCTCACTCAACACCTGCAATTATACATTGAGAAAGCGTTAGGAAGGAATGCATATGGCAGAAGTTACGGTAGTGATACCGAATTATAATGGAATCGGATATTTAAAGGACTGTCTGGATACATTAAGAGAGCAGACCTGTAAAAATTATGAGACAGTCCTTGTGGATAATGGTTCGACGGACGGAAGCCTTGCGTTTGTAAAAGAACATTATCCGTGGGTAAAGATCCTGGCACTTGACCGGAATTATGGTTTTTGCCATGCGGTCAATGCGGGAATCCGGGCAGCAGAGTCTTCTTATGTATTTCTTCTGAACAATGACACAAAGCTGCATGAAGACTGCATTGAGGAGCTGTTGATCATGATGCGGCAGCATCCGCACTGCTTTTCCTGCTCGTCAAGAATGATCAAAATGCACGAGCCGGACAAACTGGATGATGCCGGGGATTATTACTGTGCCCTTGGATGGGCATATGCACTTGGAAAAGACAGGCCGTGGAAAGATTATCTCAAGCCGAGAAAAGTGTTTGCAGCCTGTGGCGGAGCTTCCATGTACCGCAGAAGCGTATTTGAGAAGATCGGACGGTTTGATGAGGCACATTTTGCCTATCTTGAGGATATTGATGTCGGCTACCGTGCCCAGATCTATGGCTATGAGAACTGGTACTGTCCGCGGGCAGTCGTATGGCATGTCGGAAGCGGGACGAGCGGATCAAGATACAATGAGTTTAAAGTACGCCATTCTTCGAGAAACAATGTTTATATGATCTATAAGAATATGCCGTTTCTGCAGATCATACTGAATCTGCCGCTTCTGATTCCCGGGTTTGTGGTCAAGTGGCTGTTCTTTGTCCGGAAAGGCTTTGGGAAAGAATATGCAAACGGTATTTTTAACGGCATTGCCATGTCAGACAAAGAGAAAAAAGTTCCGTTTCAGAAGCGGCATCTGTGGAATTATGTGAGAATTCAGGTGCAGCTCTGGGTGAATGTCGTTCGAAGATTTGTGATGTAATAAAGATAAAAAATAGAAATACAAAACGTAAATTATTTGTAAAACGCTGCCAAAACGGGCAAAAAAGAATTGCCCTTTTTCGGCGTATGCGTTATGATAAGGCAAGCAAACAGGGAGAGGATAACCATGATCAAAGACAATCAAACGCTTCTGAACCGCATCCATGTGGTGGTAGACGCACTGGTGATCGCATGTACCTATATCGCAGCCTGGTTTATTCAGTTTGAGTTTTTCGCACCGGATGTTGCCGGAAAACTTCCGCTTGAGACGTATATGTCAGCCCTGGTCATTCTGATACCGGGGCTGCTGTTGCTCTATCATGCATTCAGCCTGTACACGCCAAAACGGGTGCAGGGACGAAGACTTGAGTTTGGCAACATCGTAAAGGCAAACACCATAGCACTGCTGCTGTTTTTTACGATTGCATATATGCAGCATGAAATCGACTTTTCCAGAAAGATGCTCTGCATTTTCTATGCACTGAACATCGTTGCGGAAACGCTGGTGCGGAATCTGATCCGCATGGTGCTGATGAGCCTTCGCAGACGCGGGCTGAACCAGAAACAGATCCTGCTTGTCGGCTACAGCCGGGCGGCAGAGCAGTATATCGACCGTATCATTGCGAATCCGCAGTGGGGTTACTGTGTCCGGGGCATCTTAGATGACAATGTGGCACGCGGGACGATGTACAAAGGCATCAAAGTGATCGGAAGGATCGACAATCTGGTCGTGATCCTGCCGGAAAACTGTCTGGATGAGATTGCGATCACGCTGGGACTTGGGGAATACGAGAAACTGCAGCACATCGTTGCACTGTGCGAAAAGTCCGGAGTGCACACCAAATTTATCCCGGACTACAACAACATTATTCCGACCAGACCTTACACCGAGGATTTGCTCGGACTTCCGGTGATCAACATCCGTCATGTGCCGCTGACCAATACTTTCAACAGCATGGTCAAACGCAGCATCGATATTTTCGGGGCACTGGTGGCCATTATCCTGTTTTCACCGATCATGCTGATTTCTGCAATCCTGGTGAAAACAACTTCGAAAGGACCGCTGATCTTCAGGCAGGAACGTGTCGGACTGCACAACAAGCCGTTCTATATGTATAAATTCCGCTCGATGGCGGTGCAGGAGATAAAGGATGAAAAGGCAGCCTGGACGACAAAGAACGATCCGAGAGTGACAGGCATCGGCAAGATCATGCGAAAGACGAGTATTGATGAACTGCCGCAGCTGTTCAACGTCCTGAAAGGAGATATGAGCCTGGTCGGTCCGAGACCGGAGCGGCCTCAGTTTGTGGAGAAGTTCCGGGAGGAGATCCCACGTTATATGGTAAAACATCAGGTGCGTCCGGGGATGACCGGATGGGCACAGATAAACGGATACCGGGGAGATACATCCATCAAACGCAGGATCGAGTTTGACCTGTACTATATAGAGAACTGGACCGTGGGACTGGATATCAAGATTTTGATTCTTACAATTTTTAAGGGCTTTATCAACAAGAATGCATACTAGAAGGGGGATTTGAGATGGCAAGAAAAAGCAAAAGAGAGTCAGATGACCGCAGGTTTGATGACAGAGAGTACCGACGGGATCCATATTACCGGGACGATTACCGCCGTCAGAGCAGGGGAAACTACCGCAGCGAAGAGAACAGAGGCTATCAGCAGGAAGAATACCGCCGGGATTACGGCAGACAGTATGACCGACGTTACGAGCAGGGATACCGTCAGGACGGATACGGAAGAGACGGCGGCTACCGTCAGGGTTATCCGGGCGGCGGCTATGACGACCGGTACTATGAACAGAATGACAGAAGAAAACGTGCAGCAAAGAAAAAGAAGAGAAAACGGATCACGTTTATCATTGAAATCCTGATCCTTGTACTTCTGGCAGCCGGACTGTTTGTTGCTGCAAAGGTCGGCAAGATCAAACGTGCCGATGTATCAAAAGGTGACATTGTGATCAATGACAATGTCAACCTGAAAGGCTATACAAACATTGCACTGTTCGGTGTGGACTCCAGAGAGGGAAGCCTTGACAAAGAGGCTCACAGTGATACCATTCTGATCGCAAGCATCAACAACAAGACAAAAGATGTCAAACTGGTGTCTGTTTACCGCGATACTTACCTGGACAATACAAACGGAGAGTACCGCAAGGCGACCGAATGTTATTATTTCGGCGGACCTTCCCGTGCGATCAGCATGCTGAACAAAAACCTGGATCTGGATATCACAGATTTTGTCACCGTAGATTTCACGGCAGTTGCCGATGTGGTCGATGCACTTGGCGGCATTGACATCGATGTGCAGGAGGATGAGATTGTACATCTGAACAATTATCAGGTAGAGGGTTCCCAGGTGACCGGCAAAGAGATCATTCCGGTCGAATATGCAGGACTTCAGACCTTAAACGGACTTCAGGCACTGTCTTACTGCCGTATCCGTTACACGGAAGGAAGCGATTTCAAACGTACCGAAAGACAGCGTACCGTTCTTCAGAAGATCCTGGAGAAGGCAAAAAGTGCCGATCTTCTGACACTGAACAATCTGATCGACAACGTGGCCGGCAATATGATGACAAGCCTTGGCAACACGGAGCTGCTCTCCCTGGCAAAAGATGTTTCTTCTTATAACCTGACAGACCAGACAGGATTTCCATTTAATTTAACGGCAGCAAATCTTCAGGCAGGAGACTGCGTGGTGGCAGTCGATCTGGCAGACAATGTACGTCAGCTTCACCAGTGGCTGTTCGATGACGGCAGTTATGAGCCGTCCGATTCCGTGCAGGAGATCAGCTGGCAGATCATCAACGATACAGGAATACAGTAAACAAGAAAGTAGGGAGAATGTGAAAAAAACGGTAGATGTTGTGATTCCGAGCTATAAACCGGATCATAAATTTGACCGGCTGATGCATATGCTTCAGAAACAGACTTATCCGATCGGGACGATCCTGATCGTAAATACGGAAGAAAAGTTCTTTCCGGAAAAAGGATATGAAACGTGGCAGAATGTACAGATCCGGCATATAGAGACAGAAGATTTTGACCACGGCGGTACCAGAGATGGTGCCGCCTCCCTGCTTGACGGGGATCTGATCTTATTTATGACGCAGGATGCCGTCCCGGCAGATGTTTATCTGGTGGAAAAACTGGTATCCGCTTTTGAAAAGGAAAAGGTGGCGGCAGCCTATGCAAGACAGCTGCCGGACAAAGACTGCGATATCATCGAGCGTTATACGAGAAGTTTTAATTATCCGAAAGAGAGCAGCGTAAAAACAAAAGCAGACTTAGACCGTCTGGGGATCAAAACGTTTTTCTGTTCGAATGTCTGTGCGATGTACCGCAGAAACATTTACGAAAAGCTGGGAGGTTTCGTAAAGCACACTATTTTCAATGAAGATATGATATTTGCGGGAAAACTGATCCAGGAAGGTTATGCCATTGCCTATGTTGCAGAAGCAAGAGTGGTTCATTCCCACAACTATACAAATCGCCAGCAGCTGCACCGGAACTTTGATCTGGCAGTGTCCCAGGCGGATCACCCGGAGATTTTTGCCATGGCAAAATCAGAAAGTGAAGGGATTCGCATGGTGAAGGCGACCGCAGCGTATCTGATCTCACAGAGAAAGCCGTATCTCATTCCGGTTCTGGGGATGCGAAGTGCAAGCAAACTGCTCGGTTATAGGCTTGGCAGGTCCTATCAGAAACTGCCGGAAAACATAGTTTTACACCTTACAGGAAATAAGAGTTATTGGGAGAAGAAAAAGAAACTCCAGTCAAGATGTAAAAATTAAGCGATTTTGTCACACTTTGAACACAAACGACTGCTATACTTTCATACCATACAGAAAAAATGTGGCCTGATAGAAAAGTCAGACGCAAAATAGCGATAAGAGGAGGATTTGGTCATGTATGATGAATTTGATAATAAAGAAAATGAAGACCGCTACGATCCAAAGCAGCCATCCGCAGAGGATGAAGTGAAAACCGGGCAGATGTACGGGGAAGAAGATCAGCTGTCAGAAACCGAAGAGGTACAGGCATCGACAGCGGAAGAAACCGAAGCATCCGCAGAATCCGGGGAGCAGTCATCTGTTTACCATTACAGCTACGAAAGAGGCGAACAGGCAGAGCCGACAGGCAGCACACAGAACTCACAGCAGTATGGTTCATCAGAGCATCATGCAGAAGAGCATATTAACGAAGAAAAGAAAGGATACCGTCAGTACTATCAGAATGGCGAGTATCACCAGAGAGAAGACGGATGGCATGACGGCGTTTACCAAAATCATCCGCAGCAGAAACATTCGCTGGAAAGCGGCGGGAAAAAGCCGTTTGGCACAGGCAAGAAGATCGCAGTTGCTTTCGGATGTGCAGCCGTATTCGGTCTGGTGCTTGGTGTGACGTTCGGAACGATCGATTCCAAAAAATCCGTGAGCAGTCTTGTGGCAGAAAGCGAGACTATCTCATCCGGTGAGACTGAGCAGAGAGCAGAGCTGCAGACACAGGCAGCCGGTGATGCAGATAACAGCCAGAGTGTCACACAGAGCGTCTCAGCAGCCGGCGATGTTTCTGAGATCGCAGAGAATGCGATGCCATCCATCGTAGCGATCACAAACAAAGGCGTAGAAGAAGTACAGAGCATGTTTTTCGGAACAACACAGTATCAGGAAACAGAAAGTGCCGGTTCCGGTGTGATCATTGCCAAGACAGATAAAGAGCTTCTGATCGCTACCAACAACCATGTGGTGGACGGAGCAGAAGAACTGAGCGTCTGCTTTACCGTGGATACGGAAAACACCGATGATGCCGTCGTAAAAGCACAGGTAAAAGGTACGGATTCGGACCATGACCTGGCCGTTGTGGCAGTCAGTCTTTCTGATATTTCCGAAGATGTACAGAGCAAACTGAAAGTTGCTGTTATGGGTGACTCCGATAAACTGAAAATCGGCAATCAGGTGATCGCGATCGGTAATGCACTCGGATACGGACAGTCTCTGACGGTAGGTTACATCAGTGCCCTGAACCGGGAAGTGACGATCGATAATGTCAGCAACAATATGATCCAGACGGATGCAGCGATCAACTTTGGTAACAGCGGCGGTGCACTGCTCGATGCGAACGGCAATCTGATCGGTATCAATTCCGCAAAGGCAGCAGATACCGGCGTGGAGGGTATGGGATATGCGATCCCGATCAATACAGCTTCTCCGATCCTGGATGAGCTGATGAACCGTACGACCAGAGCAAAAGTAACGGACAGCGAAGAACTTGGTTTCCTCGGTGTTGATGCAAGAGATGTATCCGAAGAAGCACGTCAGATCTACAATCTGCCGGCAGGTGCATTTGTATACAGCGTAGTAGAAGGTTCTCCGGCAGAAAAAGCAGGCATCAAGAAAGGTGACATCATCACAAAACTGGATGGCATCACGATTTCTTCCAGAAATGAACTGTTTTCACGCATGGAGTATTACAAAGCAGGTGAGACGATCGATGTGGTTGTCAAGACAGCACAGGGCGGAGAATATGTAGAGAATACCTTCTCTGTCACACTGGCAAAGAAGAGTGAGTACACTTCTTCCTCAGATGGTAGCTCAGATTCTTCAGGTTCACAGAGTCAGGATCAGGGAAACAGCCAGGATAACAGTCAGGGACAGGATAATGGACAGAGCCAGCCGCGTCAGTATTATGAATATGACGGCAATGGAAGCGATGGATACAGTGGAAACGGAGGAAACAGCGGAAGCGACAGTTACGATTCTCTTGAAGATTTCTTCCGTCAGTTCCAGCAGTAATCTTAAGCCGACAGAAAATATGTAAAAAGAAAAGGAGCTCACATTCAAGTGAACTCCTTTTCCTGTGTCCGTCAGGCTTTTCCAGAAGAAAAGCTGACGCATACACAAGTGTACCACACAACTATAGTAATTTGTAATATTCATACGTACTCTTGCACTCCCCTCTGAATGGCTATTTTACAGTATCATTCAGAATAGCGATAATTGCGTCAGCATCTTCTTTTGTGATATTATCGCTCTTTGCATAAGCTGTTACAAATTTTACAAGAGAATTGTCATAAGCATCCTCCAGAATCTCCTTTGCATGGAACTCACGGTAAGCATCGCGGGAAATTGCCGGGATGTAAGTAGTTCTGCGACGGGAGCCTTCTGTTCTCAGGAAACCCTGCTCCATCAAGATCGTCAGGTAAGTGTAAAGAGTCTGGCGTTTCCAGTCTCTTCCTTTCACTTCTGTGAAATGTTTGTAAATTTCACGGAAAGAAGTACCTTCTGGGAAATCCCACAGATAATCCATGATCAGCTTGGTTGTAGCAGTAAGATTGTAAGTAGAAATAGAAATCACCTCCTAAAATTTTATATCCCTATACTACTATTCTGATAAGGGAAATGCAAGTATAATTTACAATTTTTGTGAAAAATTTTTGAAATTGTGTACAAAAAAGAAGCATTGCTATAGGATTTATAGCATATGGAGATCGGGGGCAAAATGTAAAATAAAAATGGAAGAAGGAGCGATCCGCAGGCTGGTCTGGAACGCAATCGCTGATATGCACTGGAAAAAAGCGAAGGGACATGGTATAGTATACATCAGACGTGAGATGCCCCGCTTCTGCAGGCGGTGAGCAGCAGGTTTTCTTGAACAGGCTGTCATGAAAAAACTGCAGAGATTGGAGTTTTGTTTTATGAGTAATTTGATGTTTTGCCTGAATGCAACGATGCCGATCTTCCTGACGATGATGCTCGGATATGCATTTCGAAAGTGGCATATCATGGACGGATCGTTTGTCGATAAGATGAACAGCTTTGTATTTAAGGTGGCACTTCCGGTGCTGGTATTCCAGGATCTGGCGACCGTTGATTTTTTTGAAGCCTGGGACTGGAAATTTGTAGTGTTTTGTTTCCTTGCTACGTTAATCAGTATTACAGCGGTAACATTACTGTCCTTTCTTTTGAAAGATAAGAGCCTGCAGGGTGAGTTTATCCAGGCATCTTACCGGAGCAGTGCGGCGATCTTCGGAATTGCCTTTATCCAGAACATTTACGGTGAGGCAGGCATGGGACCTTTGATGATTGTGGCAAGTGTGCCGCTTTATAACATTATGGCGGTTGTAGTACTGACCGTAATGCGGCCGGAACGCGGCAGGGTAAACGGAGCACTGATACGCAAAACGTTACACGGGATCATCACCAATCCGATCATTGTCGGGATCCTGACGGGCGTTGTGTGGTCTGTTTTAAAACTTCCGATGCCGGTGATCCTTGAAAAAACAGTAAAAAATGTAGCAGTGCTTGCAACACCGCTCGGACTGATGGCGATGGGAGCATCGATCGAGTTCAAAGGAGCTTTCGAAAATATGCGGCCGGTGATCCTGGCCGTTCTCTTAAAGCTGGTGATCCTGGCGGGCGTATTTCTGCCGATCGCAGTGACACTTGGTTTCCGGACGGAAAAGCTGATCGCAATCCTTGTGATGCTCGGCTCGGCGACAACGGTCAGTTCCTATGTTATGGCAAGAAATATGGGGCATAAAGGAGTGCTCACTTCCAGTGTTGTCATGCTGACGACGCTGCTCAGTGCATTTACACTGACCGGATGGCTCTATCTTCTGAAAGTACAGGGACTGGTATAATTGTTTTTCCATTTTCTTTCGAAAAAGTTTACTTGTTTCTTGCGAACATATGAGCTATAATGATGAACAGTAAAATTACTGGAGGTTTATGACAATGCCAGATGAAAAAAACATTGATGTTGATGTAGTAGACGAAGAAAAGAAAGAAGATTTTGAAGATATTTGCTTTCTGTGCCGCAGACCGGAGAGCAAAGTAGGAAAGATGGTACATTTGCCGAACGATATCCATATCTGTCAGAATTGTATGCAGAAGGTTTTTGATTCCATGGGAAAAGGCGGTATGAATTTCCAGGATATGTCAAATATGCCGAATATCAGCATGATCAATCTGTCGGATCTGCAGGATCACATTCCACAGAAACAGAAGATTCGCAAAAAGAAGAGCAAAGAAGAGGCAAAACCGACATTTGATCTGAAATCTGTCCCGGCACCGCATAAGATCAAGGCAAAACTTGATGAGTATGTGATCGGTCAGGACTATGCAAAGAAAGTGGTTTCTGTTGCCGTTTACAATCACTATAAACGTGTGGCGACCGGCACGATGGATGATATTGAGATTGAAAAGTCCAATATGCTGATGATCGGACCGACCGGAAGCGGTAAAACCTATCTGGTCAAGACCCTTGCAAAACTTCTGGATGTGCCGCTGGCGATCGCCGATGCGACTTCGCTCACAGAGGCAGGTTACATAGGAGACGATATCGAGAGCGTTGTCAGCAAGCTGCTTGCAGCTGCAGACAACGATGTGGAAAAAGCAGAACAGGGCATTATTTTTATAGATGAGATCGACAAGATCGCAAAGAAAAAGAACACCAATCAGAGAGACGTCAGCGGAGAGTCTGTCCAGCAGGGTATGTTAAAGCTTTTAGAAGGTGCCAATGTGGAAGTACCGGTCGGAGCCAACAGCAAAAATGCGATGGTGCCGCTGGCCACAGTAAATACCAGAAATATTCTTTTTATCTGCGGCGGAGCTTTCCCGGGACTGGAGGATATTATTAAGGAGCGTCTGAACAAACAGGCATCCATCGGATTTCGTGCAGATTTAAAGGACAAGTATGACAACGATCCGGATATCCTCGAAAAAGTGACACTGGAAGATATCCGCAATTTCGGCATGATCCCGGAATTTATCGGAAGACTGCCGATCGTCTTTACACTGAGGGGACTGACAAAAGAGATGCTGGTCAAGATCTTAAAAGAGCCGAAAAATGCCATCCTCAAGCAGTATCAGAAACTGCTGGCACTTGATGAAGTGCAGCTTGTTTTTGAGGATGGAGCACTGGAGGCGATCGCAGAGAAAGCTCTGGAGAAAAAAACCGGAGCGAGGGCACTGCGAGCGATCATCGAAGATTTCATGCTGGATATCATGTATGAGATCCCGAAAGATGACAGCATCGGCAAAGTTACGATCACAAGAGATTATATTGAACATAAAGGCGGACCTCTGATTGAGATGAGAGGTGTGCCGGCACTGGAGGAATAGTATGAAGTGGATGCTATTGCCGGCAGGCATTTTTACGGCGGATTATATTATGAAGAAGAGAGCGGAAAGCTGGAATGAGGAGGAGGCGCCAGAAAAAATGCTCGGAGGGCATATCATCCTTCAGAAGCTGCATAACCGGGGAGCTGCACTGAGCTTCATGGAGAAAACTCCAAAACTGCTCACAGGTGTTACAACAGTTGTTACAGCAGGAATGACGGCGTTTTACGCTTATCTTATAAAGAAACCAAAACAGCTGTTTTTGAAGACAGGTGTTGGGATGATCCTTGGAGGAGCATGGAGTAACGTTTGGGATCGTATCACACGAAAATATGTGGTTGACTATTTCAGCTTCCACACAAAGTGCAGAAAACTGGAACGTGTAGTGTTTAATCTGGCAGATATGTTTATCTTTTTGGGAGGATTTCTTGTGATTTTCTGGAATATGCTCCGGAAAAGTTGACAGAAGATGTCAAAAATGGTATCTTATTAAATGCAGCAAAATGAGTTGCCAGAAGGCAAGAGCATTAGGAGAAATTGTAGTATGGATGAATTACAGCAGGAACAGTTTACAAAAGCATTGCTTGGACTTGTAGATTTAGCAAAGACAAAGAAAAATGTCTTACAGTACGGTGAGATTAATGATGCCTTTAAAGGGCTGGAACTTACCGAAGATAAGATGGATCTGGTACTGGAGTATCTGGAAAAGCAGAAGATTGATATTGTAAATGCCGAAGTTGGCGTGGACAATGCAGAAGATCTGATCCTCGACAATGATGATATCATTCTGGATGACGAGGACGAGGTTGAGATCATCGATGATGTGGACGTGCTGGAAGGTGTCAGCACAGAAGATCCGGTGCGTATGTATCTGAAAGAGATTGGAAACGTGCCGCTGCTGACCACCGAGCAGGAGGTAGAGCTTGCAAAGCGTGTGGAAGCAGGAGATGAAGAAGCAAAGAAACAGCTGACGGAAGCCAATCTTCGTCTGGTAGTCAGCATTGCCAAAAAATATGTCGGTCGTGGAATGCCGTTTCTGGATCTGATCCAGGAAGGAAATATGGGACTGATGAAAGCCGTTGACAAGTTTGACTATACCAAAGGTTATAAGTTCAGTACCTATGCGACATGGTGGATCCGTCAGGCGATCACCAGAGGTATCGCAGATACCGGAAGAACGATCCGTGTGCCGGTACATATGGTAGAGACCATCAACAAGACACTTCGTATGACCAGAACGCTGCTTCAGGAGCTTGGCCGTGAACCGACCCCGGAAGAAGTTGCAGAGAGATTGAATGTCTCTGTGTCACGTGTAAGAGAAGTTCTCAAGATCTCCAGAGATCCGGTATCACTGGATACTCCGATCGGAGAAGAGGATGACAGTCATCTGGGAGACTTTATCGAGGATGATTCCGCACTTTCACCGGCAGATTCCGCAGCATTTTCCATGCTCAGAGCAGAGCTTGCAACAGCACTGGAGTCTCTGACAGACAGAGAGCGTCAGGTTGTTAAACTGAGATTTGGTCTGGAAGACGGAAGAGCAAGAACACTCGAAGAAGTCGGAAAAGAGTTCAACGTAACACGTGAGCGTATCCGTCAGATCGAAGCCAAGGCTTTGCGGAAACTGCGTCACCCGTCCAGAAGTAAGCGATTAAAAGATTTTCTGATCTGAGAGCTGAAGTCCGGCAAACCGCAGACAGGAAATAAAAGAGGGCACAGGATTTTACTCCTGTGCCTTTTTCAGTTAACCATCAATACGTTTTTTGAAAGCAGGCAGCTGCTCACGGCGAAGCGGCAGGGCAGTACTGGTCGGATTTAACAAAAAACCTTTTGCATCTTTCACCAGGAACTTCTCCAGATCATCAAATTTCACGACAACCGGACGAAGTCTTTTCTTCGGATCAAACCTCTGAAGCTCGTATCCGTCTGTGAAGATAGCCTGATACATCTCGCCGTTCTGATTGTTGACATACGGAACACGGATGTTATTTTTTTTCTTTGGCTGTTCTTCTTCTGTTTCTGATTCTTTGGCTTCTTCGATGTTTCCGTCTTCCGTGTTGCCGTCAGGATTTTCTGCTTTACTGTCAGCATCTTTTTCGCTTTCGTCTACAATAATACCGCTTAAGAAACGGCCGCGTACCAGATTGGCAACCAGTTCTTCGTCCATTGCCCGCAGATCAGCTTTTTCTTTTTCTTCCTCGCTGACCGGACGACGCATCTCCTGCAGGAAATACAGGGAAGTGAGCATCAGCTCCGGATTGATGACAGGACGCTGTTTTTCCGGAAGTTCGTCCGGATTATGTCTTCTGTGAACGATCGCTTCAAGAGCGAGAGAGGTTTCCGTATCATTGTCATGCAGTACCACGCCGTTGACACCGAGAGCGTAGAGTGTACCGTAGAAATGAAGGAACTGCTCTGCTGCTACTCTTACGGATACCACCGGGATTTTTTCCTGCTCATTTTTTGCAACAACATAAGCATGTGCTGCCTCAGCGTCTGAGAAGATATGTATCTGGTCATCGAAAGATTCTTCGTTACAGGTTACATAAGGATGCTTGGTGGACTGGGAGAAAATAACGAACATCTCTGGAAGTCCCTGAAGTTTTTTGATGATAAAGCTGTTATCTATTGCCATTTGTGTACACCTCATATTCTTTCTGTTATAGTGATTTTGGGATGTGAAAGATGCCGGTATTTATGCAACTTTCACAATTATTGAGACCCTACTGACAGTCATTGTACCATATTTCCCAATAAAAGAAAATATAAAAATTTATGATATTTCGTTGAAAAACATAAAGAAATCCGCCATTGACTTTCGAAAAAGAAAAGAATATGATGAAAGCTAATGAAATAAGGAAGGAATTGTAAAAATGAAAAAAGGAAATCTGAGAAGTTCCGCATTGCTTTTACTGACGGCATGCATCTGGGGCGTGGCGTTTGTTGCCCAGAGCGTGGGGATGGAGTATGTCGGACCGTTTACCTTCAACTTTGTGAGAAGTATTCTGGGAGGACTGGTGCTGATCCCGTGTATTTTTTTCCTGAAGCGGGAAAAAAAGGCAAAGGCAGAAAAAGTCAGCGAAGAGGAAAAAAAAGCACAGCGAAAAACACTGCTGGCCGGCGGGATCTGCTGTGGTGTCGCCCTGTGCCTGGCAAGCAATTTCCAGCAGATCGGCATCCAATATACAACCGTCGGAAAAGCCGGTTTCATTACAGCGTGTTATATTGTGATCGTTCCGGTGATCGGACTTTTTATGAAGAAGAAATGCAGTCCGATGATCTGGCTGTCGGTGCTTCTGGCAGTTGTGGGTTTGTATCTGCTCTGCATAAACGAACAGTTTTCAATCGGATACGGAGATATTCTGGTATTTGTCTGTGCGATTCTGTTTTCAGTACATATCCTGATCGTGGATTATTTTTCGCCGAAGGTGGACGGTGTGAAGATGTCCTGCATCCAGTTTCTGGTGTGCGGTCTGTTATCCGGCATTGCGATGCTCTTTGCGGAACAGCCGCAGTTATCCGCAGTGCTTCTGGCGTGGAAACCAATCGCTTATGCCGGTATCATGTCCTGCGGTGTCGGTTATACCCTTCAGATCGTCGGTCAGAAAGGGATGGATCCGACCATTGCATCGCTGATCCTCAGCCTAGAGTCCTGTATTTCTGTGCTGGCTGGCTGGCTGCTGCTTGGCCAGACCTTAAGTATACGGGAAGGACTTGGCTGTGTTGCCATGTTTGCGGCGATCATTCTGGCTCAGCTTCCGGCGAAGGAGTCTTGAGTGCATTTTTGCGATACTCCCGCGGCGTGCATCCCATTTCGGATTTGAAAATTTTAGAAAAATAGCAGGGACTGGAAAAGCCTGTCAGCAGTGAAATATCAGTGATACTTTTGTTGGTGTTTTGCAGAAGCGGCAGGCTTTTCTGTATGCGGTAATGCAGCAGGTAGTCAAAAAGCGATTCGTTCATATGACTTTTGAAAAAGCGGCAGCATTCGCTTTTACAGATATTGATCTGAGCGGCAACCTGCTCGAGCAGGATTTTTTCCTGATAATGGTCGTGCAGGTAGGAGAGCAGCACCAGCAGACGTTCCCGGTCACGCTGTACCGCAGGAAGTGTTTCGGTCTGTGGCTCAGTATTCTGATACAGGGTCAGCCAGATCCTGGAGAGCAGGATTTGAATCTGAAAATCCCAGCACGGAGCCTTGGAAGAAGAAATTTCCCAGATTTTTGTCAGGTTTGCAAGGATTTCTGCCTGCCATGCGACATCCGGGGAAAATTTGATGGAAGAAAAACGGTCGTCCAGTGTCAGCGGTGTGACATAGGCTGTTTGAATGCGGCTGGATTCGAAACCATAAATGATACGTGGGTCAAAGGTCGTGGAAATATAAACACAGTCTTCCTTATTATACATGTGTCCGGTGTGCGGCATGTTGGCATTGCAGAAAAGTCCCTCGCCGGTGGTGAGATGATAAGTTTTGTCATTTACCTGATAATTGATGTCTCCGGATACGATCAAAGTCAGCTCAATCTCCGGATGCCAGTGCCAGAAAAAGGAACTTCGCTCATAAGAAAACAGGTTTTCATGGCTTACATTTACCGGAAAAGCAAACGTTCCGTGGTCTTTTAGTTCACGTTGTTTCTGATTGGTCTGGATTTGCATAGAATACCTCAATATAATTATAGTTTTTATTATGATACTTGTTGATTTTTTCTGTAAGTCTCATTATACTTATATTAGCGTGAACGTCAAGGACACAGAGCCGGACGTAACCGGGAATGTTTTTGAGCTGCGATTTTTACAGAAGAAGCAGTTCGTGACAGTATACATTTAATAAGAAAAAGGAGAAGTGACATGAAAGCAAAACTGATTGAAAAATTTGTATCCATCTATGGGGAAGGTGGAGAAATCCGTTCATTCTTTTCACCGGGACGTGTAAACCTGATCGGAGAGCATACAGACTACAACGGAGGACACGTTTTCCCATGTGCACTGAGCATCGGAACTTACATGATCGTCCGCAAACGTGAAGACCGTACGATCCGTTTCTATTCTGAAAACTTCAGCAAACTGGGCGTGATCGAGACAAGCCTGGATGATCTGGTATATTCTGAAAAAGCAGGATGGACCAACTATCCGAAGGGAGTTATGTGGGCAATGGAAGGCAGAGGATACAAGATCCCGACCGGTATGGATATCCTGATCTACGGCACGATCCCGAACGGTTCCGGACTTTCTTCTTCCGCATCTCTGGAAGTACTGACAGGACTTGCAGTACGTGATCTGTTTGGATTCGAAGGAATCAGCATGATCGATCTGGCACTGATCGGACAGTATTCTGAGAACAACTTCAACGGATGCAACTGCGGTATCATGGATCAGTTCGCAGTGGCAATGGGCAAAAAAGACCATGCGATCTTCCTGGATACCAGCGATCTTAGCTATGAATATGCAAGTGTAAAACTGGAAAATGCAAAGATCGTTATCACAAACAGTAAAGTAAAACACAGCCTGGTAGATTCTGCTTACAATGACAGAAGAAACGAATGCGAAACAGCATTAAAAGAGCTGCAGACAGTTGTAGATATCAAAGGACTTGGCGATTTAAGCGAAGAAGAATTCGAAAAATATAAAGATGCCATCAAAGATCCGGTTCGCCAGAAGAGAGCACATCATGCCGTATACGAAAACCAGAGAACTATCCAGGCTGTAGCAGCACTGAATGCAGGTGACGTAGAGAAATTCGGTAAACTGATGAATGCTTCCCATGTATCTCTGAGAGATGACTATGAAGTATCCTGCGAAGAGATCGACGTACTGGTAGATCTGGCATGGGAGACCGAAGGCGTGATCGGTTCCCGTATCACAGGCGGCGGATTCGGCGGCTGCACCGTAAGTATCGTAAAGAATGATGCAGTAGATCACTTCATCGACAAACTGGGCAAAGCTTACAAAGAAAAGACAGGACATGAAGCTGAATTCTATGTAGTGGAAATCGGAGACGGAGCAAAAGAAATTTAAGCAGGAGGAAACGTCATGACATTTGATGAAAATGTAAAACGTCTGGTACAGTATGGCATAGAGAGCGGACTGGTACCGGAAGAAGAACGTATTTATACCACCAACCAGCTGCTGGAGCTGTTTGGGGAAGAAGAATATACCGAGCCGGAGACAGAGTTCAAAGATGTGGATCTGGAAGAAGTTCTGGAAGAGCTGCTGGACTATGCAGTTGAAAAAGGCGTATTAAAAGAGAACAGTGTTGTTTACCGTGACCTGTTTGACACAAAGATCATGAACTGCCTGGTTCCGCGTCCGGCACAGGTGATCGGAACGTTCAAAGAGCTGTACAAAGAGTCACCGGTAAAAGCAACAGACTACTATTATAAATTAAGCCAGGACACCAACTACATCCGCCGTTATCGTATCAAAAAGGATATTCGCTGGAAAGTGCCAAGTCAGTACGGAGACATTGATATTTCCATCAACTTATCCAAACCGGAAAAAGATCCGAAAGCGATCGCAGCAGCAAAACTGGCAAAACAGAGCGGTTATCCAAAATGTCTGCTCTGCCGTCAGAACGAAGGTTATGCAGGACGTGTCAACCATCCGGCAAGACAGAACCACAGGATCATCCCGATCACAGTGAACGGAACACAGTGGGGATTTCAGTATTCACCGTATGTATATTATAATGAGCACTGTATCGTATTCAACGGAGAGCATATCCCGATGAAGATCGAGAAAGCAACGTTCGTGAAACTGTTTGACTTTATCAAACTGTTCCCACACTACTTCCTCGGATCCAATGCAGACCTGCCAATCGTAGGCGGCTCTATCTTAAGCCATGACCACTATCAGGGCGGCAATTACCAGTTTGCAATGGCAAAAGCACCGATCGAGAAACACGTTGAGATCCCGGGATACGAGGATGTGGAAGCCGGCATCGTAAAATGGCCGCTGTCCGTACTGCGTATTCGCTGCAAAGACGAGAAACGTCTGATCGATCTGGCTGACCATGTACTTGGTGCATGGAGAGGCTATACCGACGCCGATGCAAACATCTTTGCTGAGACAGATGGAGAGCCACATAACACGATCACACCGATCGCAAGAAAAGTCGGCGATATGTTTGAACTGGATCTGGCTCTGAGAAACAACCTGACGACAGATGAGTATCCGCTTGGCGTATATCATCCGCATGCAGAGAAACATAACATCAAAAAAGAAAACATCGGTCTGATCGAAGTTATGGGTCTGGCAATCCTGCCGGCACGACTGAAAACAGAGCTTCAGGATCTGGCAGATTATATCATCGAGAAGAAAGACATCCGTTCCAACGAAGCTCTGGAAAAACATGCAGACTGGGTAGAATCCTTCCTGCCGAAACATCCGGAACTGAACAAAGATAATGTGATGGATATCCTCAAAGAAGAAGTTGGACATGTATTTGTAGGCGTTCTGGAAGATGCCGGTGTATACAAATGCACACCGGAAGGAAGAGAAGCCTTCATGAGATTTATCGCAACACTGTAAAACGGTGATGACAGAATTGTGAGAGTACGAAGTACAGAACAATTCGTATGGCATCTTTTAACCTTGTTATCACGAAAATATAAATATAAAGAAATTATTTATCAAATTGATTAGGAGGTAAATACTATGAGAATTTTGGTAACCGGCGGAGCTGGATATATTGGAAGCCACACCTGTGTGGAACTGCTGAATGAAGGCTATGAAGTAGTCATCGTAGACAATCTGTACAATGCAAATAAAAAAGCAGTAGATCGTGTAGAAGAGATCACAGGCAAAAAAGTAACATTCTACGAAGCAGACATCTGCGACAAAGAAGCAATGGATGCTATCTTTGATAAAGAAGATGTACAGGCAGTCATTCATTTCGCAGGACTGAAAGCAGTAGGAGAATCTACCGTAAAACCTCTGGAATATTACCAGAACAACATCGCAGGTACACTGACACTGTGCGATGTTATGAGAAACCATGGCGTAAAGAACATCATCTTCAGTTCATCCGCAACCGTATACGGTGATCCGGCGATGATCCCGATCACAGAAGAATGCCCGAAGGGCACCTGCACCAACCCATACGGCTGGACAAAATGGATGCTGGAACAGATCCTGACCGATATCCAGAAAGCAGATCCGGAATGGAATGTGATCCTGCTTCGTTACTTCAACCCGATCGGAGCACACAAGAGCGGCATGATCGGAGAAGATCCGAAAGGTATCCCGAACAACCTGCTTCCGTATGTTGCACAGGTAGCGATCGGCAAACTGGAATGCCTCGGTGTATTTGGTGATGACTACGATACACCGGACGGAACAGGCGTACGTGACTACATCCACGTGGTAGACCTGGCACGCGGCCATGTAAAAGCAATCCAGAAACTGGCTGACAAAGAAGGCGTAAGCATCTACAACTTAGGTACCGGAAACGGCTACAGCGTTCTGCAGGTCGTACATGCATTTGAAAAAGCATGCGGACATCCGATCAAATACCAGATCAAACCGAGAAGACCTGGCGATATCGCAAAATGCTACTGTGCACCGGAAAAAGCAAAGAAAGAGCTTGGCTGGGAAGCAGAATACGGCATCGAAGATATGTGTGCAGATTCCTGGAGATGGCAGAGCCAGAATCCAAACGGATACAACGACTGATCACAGATTGAACGCAGAGAAGCATTCCCCCCGCTTCAAGTCTGCAGAGCACTAAGCAGTGGGTGAGGAGGATGCTTATGTCAGTGGGAGTTGAAAAATCATATCGCATCCAATACATAGTATATCAGAAAGATCAGGCAGAAACCAAGAGGTGGAAGCCTGGTCTTTTTTTGGCAGGAGGTCGATCGTTGGTATCAGCAAAAATAAGGGAAAGTGTTCACATAGAAGAAGGCATTAATTATGATAAAAGCAGTAAAAAGTATCAATGTGTAATAGAAAAATATGAGAGCAATGAAAGGTCATCTGTGAAAATTCTGTGTCACTACTTGAAAATTCATCCAAAAACTTCTATAATTAAAAATTATAATGTCAGGGGTAAAAGGTGTTCAGGTTATAGAAGAAAGGCAAGATGAATGAAAAACAGATATTTATATAAATTAGGCTGCATGATGCTGGCGGGGAGTATGCTGATGAGTACAGCACCGGTGGCTTATGCATCGAGTTTGCAGACGGAGCTTCAGAAAGAGGCGGAGAGTAACACGGAAGGCTCTCAGACAGAAACCAGTCAGCCGGAGACGAGCCAGAGCGAGACACCGGCAACGGAGACTGAGACCAGTCAGCCGGAGACGAAGCCGGAACTGGAAACGCGGCAGACTGAGACGGCGGCAGCCGAAACAGAAACAAATGCATCTCAGACAGGGGATACGGATGCATCCAAAGAGGATGGGACATCGGACAGCGATAAAAAAGACGATGGTTCGGATAAAAAAGACGGCGACAAGAAGCCAGACGGTGACAGCAAGGACGATAGGAATAAAAAAGACAATGCGGATGACAAGGACAGTCAGAAAGGTGACATTCAGAAACCGGATGATGAGAGCGAACAGGTGGATCATTCTGATGCGGCAGCCGATTATGCTTCCAATATCATTGCCGGAAACAGTGTTTATTTAGGTGAACTTTCCAGTGAGTATGGTATTTCGTTTGATGAAGAGTTCGAAAAGACAATGGACAAGATCGAAGCAGATTATAAAGAGTTTCTGGACAAACCGGAAGATTTTCTGGCAGAAAACTGGCAGGATGTGCTGGCTGTTTATGTAATGAAGTACGGACAGGACGCCGGCATAAAGATGGACAAGTCCTGCAGGGATGATCTGGAGCAGATTTTTTTCCTGATGAATGTCAGAAGCAATTCTGCAATTTTACGCAAACTGGAGAAAATCCAGAAAGAGGAAGTCTCTGAAACCGAAGGCAGATCAGCCGAAACAGAAAAGGCGGCAGAAGCAGAAGAATCAACAGAAACAGAAAAGGCAGCCGATGCGGAAGAATCAACAGAAACAGAAAAGGCAGCCGATGCGGAAGAATCAACAGAAACAAAAAAAGTGGCAGAAACAGATGCAAAAGAATACCGTGCACTGTCGGTTCAGGATTACATAGCACTTTACGGTGCAGATGAAGAGCAGACAGCTATACTGGAGAAATACACGTCCACAAAATGCAGACAGCTCTGTGCAATCGTTACGGCATCCAAAGGATTTGTGCGTTCCGAGGCAGGCAGCGATGTCAGTGAAGAACGTGTTTCCATCGTGGCAGCAGCGTGCAGCCTGATCGGAAAAGTCGGCTATTTCTGGGGCGGCAAGTCCTATGCAATCGGCTGGGATGACAGCTGGGGAAGTCCGATGACCGTGTCCGCAGAGGGCAGCAAGAGCAGTGGAACGGTGCGTTCCTATGGTCTGGACTGCAGTGGATTTGTTGCCTGGTCTTACTATAACGGACTTGGCGGCAAGGATGCCGGTATCGGCAATCATACCACAACACAGTGGAATGCAAGCGAGATGGTGGACAGCCAGAGTGCCAAACCTGGTGATCTTGTCTTTTATCATCCGGCAAGTGCAGGAGACGACAACCACGTCGGCATCGTAGTCGGAGTCAATGACAACGGAAGCCTGCTGGTCGTACACTGCTCCTCAAGCCAGAACGGAGTTATGACAGGAGAAGCATGGTCAGCCGGATTCCAGTATGTGAGAAGTCCGCTGGGGCTGGAATGATAAAAAATGAAAACCGTGCGGTTGACAAATAAAGGCGGCACTGCTATCATATAAAAGAAAGGCTTTTATGAAAAAGCAGAGCACTTGTGACTTCGTCATGAGCGGATGCTGAAAATGCAAACTAATTTGACTGGAACAAGGGTGTTCTGATTTATTCAGTGCACCCTTCTTTTCTATTTACAAGGAAAATCCCTTGTAAATAAAAAAGAAGAATGAAATAATTGTGCAGAGATTCGAAAATGAAAATGTCTGCTTCGCAGACTTGCATATTATCAGGCTTTTTCTAATGGGAATCATAAAAGGAGAATATATGAAGTATACAAAACAGGATGTCCTGCGTCTTGTGCAGGAGGAAGATGTAGAATTTATACGCCTTCAGTTTACGGATATTTTCGGAACGATGAAGAATGTGGCGATCACTTCCAGCCAGCTGGAAAAGGCACTGGATAACAACTGTATGTTTGACGGATCTTCGATTGAAGGTTTTGTGCGGATCGAGGAGTCAGACATGTATCTTTATCCGGATCTGGATACGTTAAATGTTTTTCCGTGGCGGCCGCAGCAGGGAAAGGTGGCACGACTGATCTGTGATGTGTACCGTCCGAATCGGGAGCCGTTTGAGGGGGATCCGAGATATATTCTGAAAAAAGTGGTAAAGCAGGCGGCAGAGCTTGGTTATCAGTTTGATGTCGGACCGGAATGTGAGTTTTTCTTGTATCATACGGATGACAATGGACAGCCGACGACGATTACACATGAACGTGCAGGCTATTTTGACTTAGGTCCGATGGATCTTGGTGAGAATGCAAGGCGTGATATGGTTCTGACGCTGGAAGATATGGGATTTGAGATCGAGGCATCTCATCACGAGATGGCACCGGCACAGCACGAGATCGATTTTCGTTATGACGAGGCACTGACGACGGCAGACAATATCATGACATTCAAGCTGGCAGTCAAGACGATCGCCAAACGCCATGGACTGCATGCAAGCTTTATGCCAAAGCCAAAGACCGGTATCAATGGCTCCGGCATGCACATCAATATGTCCCTGTCAAAGGATGGAAAAAATATTTTTGCGGATGACTGTGATCCAAATGGCCTGAGTCAGGAAGCATACTATTTTATTGGCGGTCTGATGCGGCATGTCAAGGGAATGTGTGCGATCACCAATCCGCTGGTCAATTCTTACAAACGTTTGGTTCCGGGATTTGAGGCACCGGTTTACATTGCCTGGTCAGGCACAAACCGCAGCCCGCTGATCCGCATTCCGGCAGAACGTGGGGAGGGCACGAGAATAGAACTGCGTTGTCCGGATCCGTCGGCAAATCCATACCTGGTGCTGGCAGTCTGCCTGGCAGCAGGACTGGACGGCATCCAGAAGCAGATCATGCCTCCGGCAGCTGTTGATAGAAATATTTTCAATATGACAGAAGAAGAGATCCAGGAAGAGGGTATTGATGTCCTGCCGAACAATCTTCTGGAAGCAGTCTATGAAATGGAAAAGGACGAGCTGGTAAAAGAGGTGCTTGGAACACACACCAGCCGGCGTTATATCAAGGCGAAAAAGAAAGAATGGGCAGAATATTCCCGCCAGGTTTCCGGATGGGAACTGGATCAGTATCTTTACCGCATATAAATTTTCCTCCCGAGATGGATCTTGATTTTTAAGATTGTACAAGAGGAGGAGGGTTATAGTGGTAAACATAATAGTTGTATTTCCAAAGCTGGAAGATGCGAAAAATATCCGTAACCTTCTGGCGAGAAATGGATACAGCGTGATCGGTGTATGCTGTACCGGTGCACAGGTATTGCAGATTATAGACAATCTGGAAGACGGCATTGTGATCTGCGGATACCGTTTTAACGATATGATGTATGCGGATTTGAGGGAAAGTCTGGCATCTTCGTTCCAGATGCTTTTGGTAGCATCTATGCATATTTTGGAGTCCTGCGACCACAGGGATATTGTATCTCTGCCGCTGCCGCTGCGTATCGGAGATCTTGCCAATACGCTGGAGATGATGGCGGCCGGAATGTATCGACGCAGGCGGAGACAGAAGTCACAGCCGAAGGAACGTTCCGAAGCAGAGAAAAAAGTGATTCTGGATGCGAAAAAGTTACTGATGGAGCGAAACCATATGTCAGAAGAAGAAGCACATCGTTATATGCAGAAATGTAGTATGGATAGTGGAAACAATATGGTAGAGACAGCAAAAATGATTTTTGCCCTGATGAAGTATTAAACTGTCGTCAGGCAGACCAGGAAAGGATGGCGAACAGATGAAATTTACAAAAATGCAGGGCATAGGAAATGACTATGTCTATGTCAACTGTCTGGAAGAGACGGTTGAAAATCCGGGAGAAGTTGCCAGAAAGGTCAGCGACCGCCACTTTGGGATCGGCTCGGACGGACTGATCCTGATCAAACCTTCGCTGGAAGCAGACTTTGAGATGGATATGTATAATTCCGACGGTTCTCAGGGAGCAATGTGCGGAAATGGGATCCGCTGCGTGGCAAAGTATGTTTATGACTATGGACTTACAGATAAAGATGAAATCAGCATTGCGACAAAGAGCGGCATCAAATACGTGAAACTGCAGGTGGAAAACGGAAAAGTGAAGACGGTCCGTGTGGATATGGGGGCACCGATCTTAAATGCAGGCCTGATTCCGATCGTATCGGAGAATCCGCAGGTCATCAATGAAGCGATCACGGCAGGCGGCAGGGAATATCGCATGACCGGTGTTTCTATGGGAAATCCGCATGCAGTTGTTTATATAGACGATGTAAAAGGTCTGGATATTGAAAAAATCGGACCGCTTTTTGAGACGCATCCGTGTTTTCCGGATCGTGTCAACACAGAATTTTCCAGAGTGCTGGACGATCATACTGTTGAGATGCGTGTATGGGAACGCGGAGCCGGTGAGACACTTGCCTGCGGAACCGGTGCATGTGCGGTGGCAGTGGCATCCATTCTGAATGGCTATGTGGTAAAAGATCAGCCGGTGACCATAAAACTGCTTGGCGGAGATCTGGAGATTTTCTGGGATCAGCAGAAGAATACTGTCTTTATGACGGGCCCTGCAGAAGTCGTCTTCGACGGCGAAATTAAATTGTAACGATACAAGGCAGATGAAAAAGACTGCCATGAGTAAAAGCAAAAGCGGGCGATGAAGATCCACTTTATAAAAATGCCGGAACTGCCGGCAGAAATGAGAATCACAGGAGGCACATATGTTTAAAGTAAATGATAATTATCTGAAGTTACCGGGAAGCTATCTTTTTTCTACAATCGCGAAAAAAGTCAATGCATTTACAGCGGCTAATCCACAGGCAGAGATCATCCGTCTGGGTATCGGTGATGTGACACAGCCGATCGCACCGGCCGTGATCGAAGCACTGCACAAAGCAGTTGATGAGCAGACCACAACAGAGGGATTCAAAGGTTATGCACCGGATCTTGGCTATGCATTTCTGCGTGAGACGATCGCAAAGAATGATTATGAAGCTTACGGATGTGACATCGCAGCAGATGAGATTTTTGTATCCGACGGTGCAAAGAGCGATTCTGCAAATATTCAGGAGATTTTCTCTCTGGACAATAAAATTGCGGTATGTGATCCGGTTTACCCGGTTTATGTGGATTCCAACGTTATGGCAGGCAGAACCGGCACTTACGATCCGAAAAGTGAGACCTGGAGTGATGTGATCTACATGCCTTGTACCGCAGAAAACAATTTCTGCCCGGAACTGCCGAAAGAGACTCCGGATATTATCTATCTGTGCTTCCCGAACAACCCGACCGGCGAGGCGATCACAAAAGAACAGCTTCAGGTATGGGTAGATTATGCCAATAAAGCAGGTGCAGTCATCATCTACGATGCTGCTTACAAAGCTTATATCACAGAAAAAGATATCCCGGTGTCTATTTATCAGTGTGAAGGTGCAAAAACCTGTGCCATTGAGCTTTGCAGCTTTTCCAAGACAGCCGGATTTACCGGACTGCGTCTTGCATACACGGTTATCCCGAAAGAGCTCAAATGCGGCGATGTACAGCTGCATGCACTCTGGGCAAGAAGACACGGCACAAAATACAACGGTGCACCTTACATCATCCAGAGAGCCGGAGAAGCGGTATATTCCGAGGCTGGAAAGGCTCAGATCGCAGAACAGATCGCATATTATCACAAGAATGCATCTTATATCTTCAACGGACTCAAAGAAGCCGGCTATACCGTTGCGGGCGGCGTGAACTCCCCGTATGTATGGCTGAAGACGCCGGAGCAGATGAATTCCTGGGAATTCTTTGATTATCTGCTGGAAAAAGCAAACGTGGTCGGAACACCGGGTTCCGGATTCGGACCAAGCGGAGAAGGTTATTTCCGTCTGACTGCATTCGGTACTTACGAGAATACTGTAAAAGCAATCGATCGGATTAAAAAACTTTAAAAACTATTGCGTTTGTTAAAAAATACACGATATTTTTTATAAAAAATACTTGCAAACAGAAAAAACTTGTGCTATGATTTTGAATCATAAAAATGATAAAACGATTAAGAGATGCCATAAAACCACTCTTGTGCGAGCACATCGTGGTTTCAGGCTTTTGCCCCTGGCATCATGCAAATGCTGAGATGAAGACTCATGATCGTGAAAGCCGACAGGAATAAAGTGTCACCGACTGAGAGCACTTTTTGGCGGAAGCGGCAAGATGGGAACACTTCGGAGCAGACCGTTCGAAGGAGATACAGGTAGGGCGGTACGTGAGCGTGCGTTAAACGTCAAGAGAGGCAGATGATTCATCTGCAAGGCGGGTGGTACCGCGGATAAAGTTTATCCGTCCCGAAACAGTTCAGTGCTGTTTCGGGATTTTTTTATTCCATTCTTTTCCCGGACAGCGAAAAGTTGAAAGGAGACGAAAGACTATGATGGAGTATTTAGAAGGCGTAAAAAAAGCAAAAACATTGGAGATTGGTGAATTACTGGTGCAGGCAGAAGGCACAGAGGTAAAAGTAAACGGAGCCGTGCATACGATCCGTGATATGGGAAATGTGGCATTTGTGATCCTGCGTAAGCGTGACGGTCTGGTGCAGTGCGTGTTTGAAGAAGGTGTGACAGCCTTTGACTTAAAAGAACTCAAAGAGGCATCTGCGGTGGAAGTACTCGGTACGATCCGCAAAGAAGAACGTGCCGCACACGGCATTGAGATTCGATTGAAAGAGATCAAAGTGCTGAGCGAGCCGGATGAACCACTGCCGCTGCCGATTTCCAAATGGAAGCTGAATACTTCACTGGAAGCGAAACTGAACATGCGTCCGATCTCTCTTCGAAATGTCAGAGAACGTGCGAAATTCAAGATCCAGGAAGGTCTGGTCCGCGGTTTCCGCGATTTCCTCTATGAGCAGGGATTTACGGAGATCCACACACCGAAGCTTGGGGCCAAAAGTGCAGAGGGCGGTGCAAACCTCTTCAAACTGGAGTATTTTCACAGACCGGCGATCCTGCAGCAGAGCCCGCAGCTTTATAAACAGATGATGGTTGGTGTGTTTGACCGGGTATTTGAGACAGGACCGGTGTTCCGTGCAGAGAAACACAACACAAAACGTCACCTGAACGAGTATACATCTCTTGATTTTGAGATGGGATACATCGACGGATTTGAAGATATCATGGCGATGGAGACCGGATTTTTACAGTACACGATGAAACTTCTGGCAAAGGATTATCAGAAAGAGCTGGATATGCTTGGCATCACACTTCCGGATGTATCGAAAATTCCGGCGGTCCGTTTTGACAAAGCAAAAGAGATGGTTGCAGAGAAATACAACCGTACGATCCGCAATCCATACGACCTGGAGCCGGAAGAAGAGCATCTGATCGGGGAGCTGTTCAAAGAAGATTATGGTGCAGATTTTGTGTTTATCACACATTATCCGAGCAAAAAGCGTCCGTTCTATGCAATGGATGATCCGCAGGATGCAAGATTTACCTTAAGTTTTGACCTTCTGTTTCGCGGACTGGAGATTACAACCGGAGGACAGCGTATCCACAGTTATCAGCAGCTGCTTGACAAGATTGAAGCGAAGAAAATGACAACGGAAGGACTGGAGCAGTATCTTGATACGTTCCGTCATGGCATGCCGCCTCACGGAGGACTTGGTATCGGGCTGGAGCGACTGACCATGCAGCTGATCAGCGAGGACAACGTAAGAGAGACAACTCTCTTCCCGAGAGACTTGAGCAGACTGGAGCCATAGAAAAACAAAAATAAGACAGATAATAGAATAAGAATTGCAAAGAAAAGATATTTTATATGGCGGCAAAGAGAGGAGAAAGAACATGGCAAATGTGATCTCAGATGAGACAATGGAGTATGTGGGCATTCTGGCAAAGCTGGAACTTTCAAAAGAAGAGCAGAAAGCAGCCAGGAAAGATATGGAACGCATGCTGGATTATATTGATAAATTAAATGAACTGGATACAGCAGGTGTAGAGCCGATGTCCCATATTTTCCCGGTGTACAATGTATTTCGTGAGGATGTGGTCACAAACGGCGATGACAGAGACAATATGCTGAAAAATGCACCGGCAGAAAAAGACGGAACATATAAAGTACCGCGAACGGTAGAATAGGAGGCACACAGTGAAGATAACAGAATTGACAGCAGTGACGCTTGGCAAAAAGATCAAAGCGAAAGAGATTACAGTTGCAGAAGCTGTAAGTGCCGTACTCGAACAGATTGAGGCAGTGGAAGGAGACGTTCACGCCTATGTGACACTGAAAGACAAAGAAAAAGTCCTGAAAAAAGCGGAAGAGATCCAGGCAAAGATCGATGCAGGAGAGCTTGACGGTCCGCTGGCAGGTGTTCCGGTAGCTGTCAAAGACAATATGTGTACAGAGGGAGTTTTAACTACCTGCAGTTCGAAAATCCTTTCAAACTTCAAACCGACTTACACAGCGGAGGCAGTCAAAAATCTGGAAAAAGCCGGAGCGGTAATCATCGGAAAGACCAACATGGATGAATTTGCGATGGGAAGTACGACTGAGACATCAGCCTATGGTGTGACCAGAAATCCATGGGATCTGGAACACGTACCGGGCGGCTCTTCCGGCGGTTCCTGTGCAGCTGTGGCAGCAGGTGAATGTCTCTTTGCACTTGGAAGCGATACCGGAGGATCGATCCGTCAGCCGAGTTCTTTCTGCGGTGTGACAGGATTAAAACCGACTTACGGAACCGTTTCCCGTTACGGATTGATCGCTTATGGTTCTTCCTTAGATCAGATCGGACCGGTGGCAAAAGATGTGACAGACTGTGCGACAATCCTGGAGGCGATCGCATCTTACGATAAAAAGGACAGCACTTCCGTAAAACGGGAAGATTATGATTTCACTTCTGCTCTTGTGGATGATGTGAAGGGCATGCGGATCGGCATTCCGAGAGATTATTTCGGAGAAGGACTGGATCCGGAAGTCAAAGAGGCAATTCTGGCTGCGGCAAAAGTGCTGGAAGAAAAGGGAGCTATTGTGGAAGAGTTTGATTTAAGCCTTGTAGAATATGCAATCCCGGCTTACTATGTCATCGCCTGTGCGGAGGCCAGCTCCAACCTGGCAAGATTTGACGGCGTGAAATATGGCTATCGTGCAAAAGATTACGAAGGACTGCACAACATGTACAAAAAGACACGTTCTGAGGGCTTCGGAGCGGAAGTAAAACGTCGTATCATGCTTGGCTCCTTTGTACTGAGTTCCGGATATTACGATGCATATTATCTGAAGGCACTTCGCACAAAAGCTTTGATCAAAAAAGCATTTGACAAAGCTTTTGAAAAATATGATGTGATCTTAGGACCGGCGGCTCCGAATACCGCACCGAAGATCGGAGATTCTTTAAGTGATCCGTTGAAAATGTATCTCGGTGATATTTATACGATTTCTGTTAATCTGGCAGGACTTCCAGGCATGAGCGTTCCGTGCGGAAGAGATGCAAAAGGGCTGCCGATCGGTCTGCAGTTGATCGGGGACTGCTTCAAAGAAAAGAATATCATCCGTGCGGCGTATGCTTATGAACAGACGAGGAAATACGAAGCACCAAAGCTTGCAAAAACAGCAGAAGGGGAGGCAAAATAAGATGAGTAAACAGTATGAAACCGTGATCGGTCTGGAAGTCCATGTAGAGCTTGCGACCAAAACAAAAATATTCTGTGCCTGCTCCACTGCTTTCGGAGGAGCACCAAATACCCATACCTGCCCGGTCTGCACCGGTATGCCGGGTTCCCTTCCGGTACTGAACAAACAGGTGGTTGAGTATGCCCTTGCGGTGGGACTTGCAACAAACTGCCAGATCCATCAGTACTGTAAGTTCGACCGTAAAAATTATTTCTATCCGGATAACCCGCAGAACTATCAGATCTCACAGCTGTATCTGCCGATCTGTCATGACGGCGGTGTGGAGATCGAGACAGCCGGAGGCAAAAAGATCATCGGGATTCACGAAATCCATATGGAAGAGGATGCCGGAAAACTGGTGCACGATGAGTGGGAAGACTGCTCCCTGGTAGACTACAACCGAAGCGGTGTGCCGCTGATCGAGATCGTGTCCGAGCCGGATATGCGAAGTGCAGAAGAAGTCATTGCCTATCTGGAAAAACTTCGTCAGATCATCCAGTATCTCGGAGCATCAGACTGCAAACTGCAGGAAGGCTCGATGCGTGCCGATGTCAACTTATCCGTGTGCGAAGTCGGAGCAGAAAAGTTTGGCACCAGAACCGAGATGAAGAATCTGAACTCCTTCAAAGCCATTGCACATGCGATCGAAGGCGAAAGAGAGCGTCAGATCGAGCTGATCGAGGCGGGCAGAAAGGTCATTCAGGAGACCAGAAGATGGGATGACAACAAAGAAAGTTCCTTTACCATGCGTTCCAAGGAAGATGCCCAGGATTACCGTTATTTCCCGGACCCGGATCTGACACCGGTTGTGATCAGTGACGAATGGATCGCAGAGGTGAAGGCACGCCAGCCGGAACTTCGCAGCGAGAAACTGGAACGTTATAAAAAAGAATTTGATATTCCGGATTATGATGCACAGATCATCACAAATTCCAAACATATGGCGGATCTGTTTGAGGCGGCAACTGCAATCTGCAAAAAGCCGAAAAAAGTATCCAACTGGCTGATGGGTGAGACCCTGCGACTGTTAAAAGAAAACAACATGGATCCGGAAGATCTTTCTTTTGCACCGGAAAATCTGGCAAAACTGGTAGATCTTGCAGATGCCGGAACGGTCAACAGTTCGGTGGCGAAAGAAGTCTTTGAGCAGATTTTCAAAGAGAATGTTGATCCGGAAGTTTACATCGAAGAACATGGACTGAAAACGGTGAACGATGAAGGTGCACTTAAGGCCACTATCGAGCAGATTGTTTCTGAGAATCCACAGTCGGTAGCCGATTACAAAGGCGGCAAGAAAAAAGCGATCGGATTTCTGGTGGGACAGACCATGAAAGCCATGAAAGGAAAAGCAGATCCGGCGAGTGTCAACAAAATTCTGAAAGAAATTCTGGATCAGGAATAACATATCTTTGCAAGATAGTATAGACAAAAGATGCCATACGAATTGTTCCGTACTTCGTACTCTCACAATTCTGTCCGACATTCGCATATCGTGAAGTTTACGCTTCACTTTTATGCTCATGTCGGGGCGGGTCATTAAGTCGTAAACCACTCCTGTGCAAGCACATCGTGGTTTCAGGCTTATGACCCTGGCATCTTTGCAATTTACGGACAAAAAAAGACAATTTACGGACAAAAGCGTACAAAATAGACAAAAAACCATATAATCATCTTAGGTAGGTGGGCTTTTAGAATATGGGATTGAAGTGTGAGTCAGTAAACGAGTGTGAGTTGTATCCGCCTAGCTTATGCACAGGGAGCTCTGAAAAAGAGCTCCCTGTTTTCGACTGAGGCACAAAAGTAATTGATTTTTTCTGATAATTCCTATATATTCTATAAGGAGAATGTACTTAAAAATACAGGAGAATTGGTTATGTACCGAATAGCGATTGTAGATGATGACTATATGGTCAGAGAAAGCACGAAGGCAGTGATAGAACGGAATTTCAAAGAGGAAAATTTTCAAGTTGAGTGTTTTTCTACATTCAGTCAGCTGCAAAGTGAGCTGTCGCAGGAATTGTTCACGGTTTATATTCTGGATATTGAACTTCCGGACGGGAATGGACTGGAGCTTGCAAAAGAGATCAGAAAAATACAGGAGAGGGCATACATCGTGTTCCTGACTGCATACGAAAAATATGCACTTTCCGGGTACGAAGTCCGGGCATTTCATTATATTATCAAAGAAAATATGGAAAAGAAACTGGTACAGACGATGCGGCAGATCTGCCGGGAGATCGGCATACATGTCAAAGGACAGTATCTGGTAAAAAGAGCAGGCGTGTTCGAAAAAGTAGCACTGCGTGAGATCTGTTATATTTATAAAGAACAGAAGAATTCCATTTTTGTGACACTTCAGGGAAAAAAGGCAAACAGGGAATCTTTAAAAGAGGTTGCCGGAAAACTCCCGAAAGAGCAGTTTGTCATGGCAGAGAGGGGATATATTGTGAATCTGCTTCATGTGGAACGCCTGGAAAAGGGAATGCTTACGATGGACAATGGGGATTTGATCAAGGTAGGAAGAGGACATAACAGAGAGATCATGCAGAAAATGAGTGAATATATGGAAAGAGGATGGAGATGACCGGTTTTGCAATTGCAGAGTATCTGATCGTGGTTTTGGAAGTGTTTCTGATATGTGATGTGTCTGCCAGAGGTCTGAAGCCGGAAATGGTAGAGCGAAAAGAAAGCCTGATCTATCTGTGTGCTTCGGTGGGGATGAATGTCTTTTTCAGATGCCTGGGTAAAGCAGGTGTTTCGGCAGCTGAGATTTTTATATTCAAAAGCGGCATTCTGGCATTGTTTCTGTGGGCAGTAAGAAGAGTTTCCATCTGGCAGGCATTTCTGGTGTTTGGCTGTTTTCAGGTACTGGAGGAACTGGGTCGCACCTGGATTGTACTGCTGTTCTGCATCGGAGCAGAGTATGCAGACGTTGGGATGGTCAGCATACTGGCATTGAATATCAGCAGGATCATGGTCTGTATTCTGGTATTGAGGATCTGTGAATGGCAGAAAAGCCATGAGATCGAAGTCAACTGGATGCTCGTTTCGCTGCTGTTTCTGATCGGATCTTCTGCCGTATTCTATTTCCAGAATGTTCTGCTCGGGAGCAGCAGTAAAATCGTGTTCAAGAGCAGTATCTGGGCAATGGTTGTATTTCTGGGGATTCTGTGCATGATTTATCTGATCTACCACGATATGAAACAAAAAGAAGAGATTTTGCAGATGCGGGTGGATATGGCAGAGCATCAGTATGAAGAGCTGGCGATGGAATACGAAAAAAACCGTCGTTTATATCATGATATGAACAATCACAACCTGGTGATGTGGAAGCTGGCAGAAAAAGGAGAGTATGAGCGTCTCCATAAATATATCGGAAAACTGCGGCCGCTGGAAAAAGACCGGCACAGGCAGTGGACGCAGAATCTGATCCTTGACATGATCCTGGAATATAAGCTGCTTGCCATGGAAAAAAAGAAAATTTTATATGAAATTAAGACGGATATGATCGGAGAGATCGCTCTTGCAGATAAAGAACTGTGCATTCTGCTTGGAAATCTTCTGGACAATGCAATAGAGGCATGTGAAAAGCTGGAAGAAGAAAAACGCATGGTAAAGATTGAAGTACGAAAACATCATTCGATGTTTATGCTGATCGTGGAGAACAGCTGCGAAGCACATGCACAGGTAAGAAAGGGAATCTTCCGGACGACTAAAAAAGACGACAGAATGCATGGATATGGGATTCACAATGTAAGAAAAACAGTCAAAAACCATGGCGGTCAGTTTCAATACGGCTCAAGAGGGGAGAATTTCTATGTGAAAATCCTGATACCTCTTGTAATTTGAGCGAAAGTAGTGTAAAATTGCAATATTATTCGGCGTGAGAAACGTGGTTTTACAATGGAGGAATCAAAATGAGCAGCAGAGTAGAAAAAGCGCTGGAGAATCATGGGAAGGGTTACAACTGCTGTCAGGCAGTGGCATGTGCCTATGCAGATCTGGTGGGAGTGGATGAAAATCTTATTTTTGCGGCAGGAGAAGGATTCGGAGCCGGTATGGGCGGTATGCAGTGTACCTGCGGAGCCGTTTCGGGAGCCTGTATGGTGACAGGACTTTTAAAGAGCAGCCGCAATACAAAAGAACCGGTCACAAAAGGTGCGACATATCGTGTCAGCAGAGAGATCGTTCAGAAATTTGGAGAGAAGAACGGTTCCGTGGTCTGCAAGGATCTGAAAGGGATCGGGACAGGCAAGGTTCTGCGGTCCTGTGACGGATGTATCAAAGACGCAGCACAGATCTTGGAACAGGTTATGGATATAAAAACAACAGAAGAATAAAGGGAATTTCCGACAGAAGATGCGGCCATAGAGCAGATACAAAGCTCAGTGGCCGTTTTCGGCTTACCTGTATTTGGACAGAGAAAGGAAATCGAAAAACAGAAAATTCAAGGTGAGGAAAAAGAAATGAAGATCATTATCGTGGGCTGCGGAAAAGTAGGAGCAACCTTGGCAGAACAGTTGAGTAATGAAGGAAACGATATTGTTATTGTAGATAAAGATGCCGAAAAAGTGCAGGATATATCAAATGCGTGTGATATTATGGGCGTGGTAGGAAGCGGAAGCAGCCATAATGTCCAGCTGGAGGCAGGCATCCGGGAGGCAAATCTGCTGATCGCCGTGACTGGTTCAGATGAGCTGAACCTGCTGTGCTGTCTGATCGCCAAAAAAGCCGGAAACGGCTGTCAGACGATCGCCCGCGTGCGGAATCCGGAGTACAGTCAGGAAGTCCGCTTTATCCGGGAAGAGCTTGGTATGGCGATGGTCATCAATCCGGAACAGGCGGCAGCTTCCGAGATGGCAAGGATCTTACGTTTCCCATCTGCCATCAAGATCGAGACTTTTGCAAACGGACACATTGAGCTTTTGCAGTTCCGTATCGGGGCAAACTCTGTTTTGAATAACATGCGGATCGCAGATATGGGGGCAAAGCTTCACTGCGAAGTGCTGGTATGCACCGTTGTCCGCGGAGATCAGGTTATCATTCCGGATGGAAATGTCGTGTTGCAGGAGCGTGATATCGTGTCGATCGTGGCACCGCCGAAAATGGCGAGCCAGTTCTTTAAAAAGATCAAAGTCCAGACGGATCAGGTTCGTGATACCCTGATCATAGGCGGCAGTACAACAGCCTATTATCTGGCAAAACAGCTTCTGACCATGGGCATTGATGTCAAGATCATCGACAAAAACCGTGAGCGATGCGAAGAATTAAGCGACCTTCTGCCGAAGGCGACGATCATCTGCGGTGAGGGAACGGATCAGGATGTCCTCATGGAAGAAGGCGTGAACTGGATGGACTCCTTTGTGACGCTGACGGATGTGGACGAAGAAAATATCCTGCTCTCACTCTTTGCAAAAGAGCATGCACCGAAGATCAAGAGTATCACAAAAGTAAACAATACCACGTTCGATGAAGTCATCAACAAACTGGATCTTGACAGTATCATTTATCCGAAGTATGTGACGGCAGAATACATCGTGCGTTATGTACGTGCCATGAAAAATACCATCGGCAGTAATGTAGAGACACTTTACCGCCTGGTAAACAACCGTGTGGAAGCACTGGAATTTGTGATCCGGCAGTCGTCTCCGATCCTTGACATTCCGCTTGAGAAACTGTCTCTGAAAAAAAATCTGCTGATCGCATCGATTTACCGTGACGGTGTGCTGATCATGCCGAACGGTCAGGACGTGATGAGCATCGGGGATAAGGTGATCGTTGTCACGACCAATCAGGGACTGGATGATATATCCGATATTGTGAAAGAACGGTAAGGGTGAAAACATGAATTATGGAATGATTTTTTACATACTTGGCATGGCGAGCGGGTTCGAAGCACTCTTTCTGCTGCTTCCGATCCTGGTTTCGCTGATCTACGGGGAAAGTGTTCTCTCTTCTTATCTGATCTCCTGCGGGATCTGTGCATTATTCTGCGGGGTCAGCACACTTCGCAAGCCGAAAAAGATTACTCTGTATACAAAAGAAGGTCTGGTAGCAGTTGCACTTGTATGGATCTGGTTTTCAGTATTTGGGGCAGTTCCGTTTATGCTGACAGGAGAAATCCCGAATTTTTTCGATGCATTTTTTGAGGTGAGTTCCGGTTTTACAACTACAGGAGCCAGTATTCTGACCAATGTAGAGGCACTTTCACGTGCCAGTCTGTTCTGGAGAAGTTTTACCCACTGGGTAGGAGGTATGGGAATTCTGGTCTTTATCCTTGCTTTTATTCCAAATAAAGGAAATGGAACAATCGTACACCTGATGAAAGCAGAAAGTCCGGGACCGAACGTGAGCAAACTCGTGCCAAAGATCCGCTATACGGCAGCAATTCTTTATGCTATTTATTTTGGTATGACGCTGATTCAGATCATTTTGCTGTTGATCAGCAAAATGCCGCTGTTTGATACCCTCTGCATTACATTCGGTACGGCCGGTACCGGTGGATTTTCGATAAAAAGTGATGGGTGTGCAGGCTATACGATGCTGCAGCAGGGCATCATCACTACGTTTATGATCCTGTTTGGTGTCAACTTTACCTTCTACTTCTGCATTTTGAAGAAAAAGATCAAGCAGGTTTCCAGTATGACGGAAGTCTGGGCATATCTGGCGATCATAGCGGCTTCCATCCTGGCGATCACCTTCAATATTTCCGGGGGATTTTCGAGTCTGTTTCAGGCATTTCACCATGCAGCATTTCAGGTTGGATCGATCATCACGACCACCGGATTCAGTACGGTGGATTTCAACCAGTGGCCGGGTTTTTCCAGAACGATCCTGGTGACACTGATGTTTGTCGGAGCCTGTGCGGGAAGTACCGGAGGCGGTATCAAAGTGTCACGTATCCTGCTTTTGTTAAAGGGCATCGGACGTGAGATTTCACTGGCACTGCATCCAAGAAGCGTCAAGCGTGTGCGTATGGAAGGAAGAACGGTGGAGACCGAAGTTATCCGTTCCGTAAATGCATATCTTGCATTATACATGATTATTTTTGTGGCATCGGTTCTGATCGTTTCACTGGATGAGAAAGACCTGGTTACCAACTTTACGGCCGTGGCAGCGACTTTGAACAACGTCGGACCGGGACTTGGACTGGTCGGACCGGCCGGCAATTTCTCAGGATTTTCCAATTTGTCCAAACTGGTTTTAAGCTTTGATATGCTGGCTGGAAGACTGGAGCTGATCCCGATGCTGATGATTTTTGTACCGTCCGTATGGAGTGTGAAGAGAAAGAAAAAATAAGATGCATGTAATGAGGTGAACCGAATGTTTGGAGAATGTCATGCTCACATCTTTCTAAATGGCAGAAATTATAAAGAAGCAGTGGCACTGCATAAAAATCATGTCAGCGAAGAGGCGATCCGGCAGGCATTTGCAGAGTATCGGAAACGTGGGATTACATTTGTAAGAGATGGCGGAGATGCCCTGCATGTGTCCGAATATGCGTCAAAGATCGCACCACAGTATGGGATCGATTACCGCAGCCCGATGTTTGCCATTCATCGCAAAGGGCATTACGGCAGGATCGTCGGATGTGCCTGGGAAGATCTGGAAGAATACCGAGATCTGGTAAAGAAAGTAAAAGATCTCGGCGGAGATTTTATCAAGATCATGATCTCCGGGATCATGGTTTATGAACAGTTCGGGCAGATGTCAGAAGAGCCGCTTGCACCGGAAGAAATCCGAGAACTGATCCACATTGCCCACGAAGAGGGGATGGCGGTCATGGCTCATGTCAATGGGGCGGATGCCGTACGTGCCGCAGCTCTTGCGGGGGCTGACAGCATAGAACATGGCAATTATATCGACCGGGACTGCATCGATGCCATGAAAGAGAAGGGGACGGTCTGGGTACCGACGCTTGTGACGACCGGCAACCTGCTTGGCTGTGGAAGATATCCTCAGGAAGAACTGGAAAAGATTTTTGATTCTGCCAGGGCGAATGTAAGCTGTGCCTGGGAAAAGGGCGTGCTGCTTGCAGCCGGAAGCGATGCCGGAGCCTACAGGGTGCTGCACGGTCAGGGGCTGGTGGATGAATATCAGATATTTTGCGATTTATTTGGTGAGACAGAGGAACTGAAAAACCGTCTTAAAGAAGGCGAATCTGTGATCCGCCGGAAATTTCAGGCGGAAAAAGTTTGGAAGTTAACTTCCAAATCTACCATTATTGACGCAGCAAGTGCGTCATGAAGGAGGAAAATATGATAGCACAGAAATTGATCACAGTTGGAGAGAATGAAAATACCGTGTTCAGAAGCTGCAAGGATGGAATCCATACAAATGTGTTTGAGACAATCTGTGCATTTCTGAATACCAGAGGAGGAACACTTCTGCTGGGAGTAGATGAAAGCGGTGAAGTATATGGATTTAAAGAACGGGCAATCCCGGATATCATCCAGGCACTGAAGATGGCAACTCAGAATGCAGACACCTTCCAGCCGCCGTTTGAGATGGAACCGGTGCGTGAGATCGTGGACGGCAAATATGTCCTGGTGTTGAATGTTCCGGAAAGTGCGAATGTCCATGCTCTTCGCGGAAAGGTTTTTGTAAGAAGAGGAACAGAAAATATCCGTGTGGAACGAAAAGAAGAGCTGACAAGACTTTATGTGCAGAAACAGGAGATTTACACAGAACGCAAAATCTATCCGTTTATGCGGGAAAACGATCTTTCAGACAGTCTGATCGAGAGGGCAAAAGCACTGCTGCTGATGAAAAACGAAGAGCATCCGTTTGGCAGGCTGGAAAATCATGCCCTTTTAAAAGAAATGAATCTTTCCGGTATCAATTATGAGACGGGAGAACGTGGTCTTCGCCTTCTGGCAGGCCTTCTGTTCGGAAAAGATATGACGCTTCGCAATCTTTTCGCCAATACGGCAGTTACCTGTGAGCGGCAGGTGGACGGAGAAACGCAGCGTCTGAATATGGAGACGAATCTTCTGGATGAGGCAGAAAAACTGATCCGTTTTCTGCAGCCGGCAGCCGAAGAAGAGACGGCGAAAGCATTTGTCAGTGAATTTCTTTTGTCCAGAGAATATACGAGTGCGTATCCGGCAAAAATCACGGCATCATCGCAGAAGCTTACCGCAGAGTTTGCAGTCAGCATGGGACGTTTTGGAAATCCGATGCTGAAGAAATATTTCTGTGAGTTTGGTATTGCATCAGAAGAGGACAGCTATGGACTGACAAAAGAAGAACACGACGGCATCTGCCGGATGACCTGGCAGAAAGAAAAATCCGGCAAAACAAGACAGGAACCGGTAAAAGAAGCTGTGGTAAAGACACCTTTGGCAGCGGAAAACAGAGCATTTTCAAAAACGGATGTAAGTGATCCGCAGGAAAAAGAAAGTGCTGACGGTGAACGTTTCACGCCGCAGGAGCGTCAGATGCAGATCCTGAAAATGATGGCAGAGAACGAACGCATCACGATCAGTGCTATGGTGCAGGAGCTTCAGGTCACAAAGCGTACCATTCTGCGTGATATCGACAAAATGAAAAAGCAGGGCTGGCTTAAAAGAGAAGGATCAGAGAAGAACGGAAGATGGATTCTTCTTGGGGAAGCGAAAGAACAGGTAAAGCAGGATTAACTGGCTTGGAAGATAGAAAAGCCAGATCAGCTTTCCGGCGATGTGCGTGCAGTAAAAAGCAAGAGAATGCGGAAGATCACCACAGAAGCGGGGCAGATTGAAAAATCCGACGTTCAGATCGCAGGCAAGAAGCATGACAAGGCAGATTCGCAGCAGAGTGGGCGTATTTTGTCGTTTCACCGTAAAAGAACTGCACAGATTCCAGGTCAGCAGTGCGATATAGAAAAAGGCGGCCGCCGTAAGGAGGCTGCTTTTTATATGCCAGAAATAAGAGAGAAAAAGCAGGAAGAACATGCCAGAAAAGCCGCCGGCAGTAAAAGAGAGCAAAGAACCGTTTTGCAGACGGCGATGGCAGTACTGCACTGCAATAAAAAACAAGATTGCCGTAAGTTCAAAGGGAGTCTTCAGAAAAAGAACATCGGCTGTGAAGGAAAAAATCAGGGATAATAAAAGAAATTCTGTTTTCACGGGCTTGCTCCTTTCAAAAACAGGTTATGCGATGCATGATGTACACCTCGCAGCAAGAATGCCAGAGACATTTCTGAATTCAGTATGTACAGAAAAATGACAGATATACTTGCGGGATGAAAAGTTTTGAGCTATACTCTCAACTTAGAAACCGATGAGGAGGCGAAAGAAATGCAGAAGGCAGCATTGATCCTTGAGGGAGGAGCAAAAAGAGGGGTTTTCACATCCGGCGTGCTGGATTATCTGATGGAGCAGGAGTACTATATTCCGCATGTGATCGGAGTTTCTGCCGGTTCCTGCAATGCAGTGGACTATGTTTCAAGGCAGCCCGGGAGGACAAAGGCATGTATGATCCGTTCCGGCGAGGACGGGAAAATAATCAATTTTCACAACTTTTTCCAGACGAAAAGTCTGCTGGACATGGATCTGATCTTTGAGCGAGATCCGAAAGAACTGCATCCTTTTGATTTTGATACTTACTTTGCATCCGATATGACCTGTGAGATCGTGGTGACAAACTGCGAGAGCGGTCAGGCAGAATATTACAGCGAAAAAGAAGATGGAGACCGGCTGATGCAGCTTTGCAGAGCCTCAAGCAGTATGCCGCTTGTAACACCGATGGTAGAGATCGACGGGGTGCCGTACCTGGATGGAGGCATTGCAGATTCTATTCCGCTGATCCACAGCATGCGAAGCGGTTATCGCAAAAACGTTCTGATCCTGACCAGAAGCAAAGGATACCGCAAGACCATATCCAAACGGGATATTCTGATGTATCAGACGGTTTTTAAGGATTATCCGAATCTGGCAAGGGCACTTTGCCGCCGGGCACGTCAGTACAATGAAGTCATGGAACTGGTGGAACGCTGGGAGGAAGAAGGAAGGATTTTTGTGATCCGGCCGCAGGGCAAGACCGTCTCAAGACTGGAATCCAAACCGGAAGTTCTGGAAGATTTCTATCAGCACGGTATAGAGCAGATGAAAGAACATTTCGGGGCAATGCAGGATTTCCTGGAAAAATAACAGAGAAAATGGAACGATTCTTACAGGTTCAGGCATGTATTGCAAAGACTGTAAGAACATGGGAGAATTTATGTTAGTGGAACGTTTTTATCCGGATGAATATCTGGACTCAACATACAGCATTGATTTTGCCGAACTGGCAAAGAAAGGCTATCGGGGAGTACTCTTTGATATCGACAATACACTGGTTCCGCACGGAGCACCGGCAGATCAGAAAGCAAAAGCCCTGTTTGCACATTTGAGGGAGCTTGGCATGGATTACTGTCTGATTTCCAACAATCAGCTTCCGCGTGTGAAACCGTTTGCGGATGCCATCGGAGGGAAATACATCGAAGATGCCCACAAACCATCCACGAAAAATTATCGGAAAGCAATGCAGATGATGGGCTGCACCGAAAAAGACAGCCTGTTTGTGGGGGATCAGCTCTTTACCGATGTCTGGGGTGCCAAAAGAGCAGGGATGCATACCATTCTGGTTAAGCCGATCCATCCAAAAGAAGAGATTCAGATCGTGCTCAAACGTTATCTGGAGAAGATTGTTCTGTATTTTTATAAGAAAGACAGGGAAAAAGAATGACAGAAAAAGTGACAGAGCTGTTAAAAAAGAAAAATCTGGATGCGATTCTGATATCCGATGGATATAATATGCGATATTTAAGTGGTTTTGGCGGTGCGACCGGTTATCTTTATATATCTGCCGATCAGAAAGTGCTGATGACCGATTCGCGTTATACCACGCAGGCAAAACAGGAGGCACCGAAGTTTGCCGTTGTGGAAGTTAGCACTGAGAAGGGTTACCGGGAGCTGATCACAGAATGTATCCGAAAAGATCAGGCAAAAACGATCGGTTTTGAAGATCAGCAGATGATCTGTGCAGACTTTAAAAAGATCAGCAGTCCGACAAAAGACGAAGCAACGTGGATGGAGCTTGGCGAAGAAGTCAATCTTCTTCGCTGCATCAAGACAGAAGAAGAGCTTGAAAAAGTCGCAAAAGCAGAGGCGATCGGAGATCAGGCATTTCAGAAAATCTTAGGAGACATCAAACCGGGTGTGACCGAACTTACGATCGCGGCAAAGCTGGATTATTATATGCGGGAACTTGGGGCTGAAGGCAACAGTTTCGATACGATCGTGGCATCCGGACTTCATTCTGCCATGCCGCATGCCGTACCGACCGCAAAAAAACTGGAAAAGGGTGATTTTATCACCATGGATTTCGGATGCCGATATGACGGCTATTGTTCGGATATGACACGTACCGTAGTGCTTGGAGAAGCCTCTTCAAAACAGAAGGAAATCTACGGGATCGTTCTGAAAGCCCAGATGGCGGCACTGGAGCAGATCTGTGCCGGAAAGACGGGATCGGAAGTCGATCAGGTGGCAAGAGGGCTCATTGCAGAAGCAGGTTATGGCGAGTATTTCGGACATGGACTTGGGCACAGCGTCGGACTTTTTATCCATGAAGAACCGAGACTGTCACCAAAATGCCACAGTGTATTGCAGAAAAATATGACGATGACAGTAGAACCGGGCATCTATATCCCGGAATTTGGCGGTGTCAGGATCGAAGATCTGGTCGTGATCACAGAAAAGGGGTGCCGAAATCTTGCACATTCACCAAAAGAACTGATAGAACTGTAAAAAACAGTTGAAAAAGTGCAGGTTTTATTATAAAATAAGACGAGACTATGCGGACAGCCGATAACAGAAGTGCTATAAGCGGATTGCGATGTCCGTTTCGAAAATAAGGAGGAAGATCAGATGGTATCAGCAGGAGATTTTAAAAATGGTATTACACTGGAAATTGATGGAACCGTATATCAGATTCTGGAGTTCCAGCATGTTAAACCAGGTAAGGGAGCAGCTTTTGTCCGCACAAAGCTGAAAAACATTGTCAACGGAGGTGTAGTAGAAAAAACATTCCGTCCGACAGAAAAATTCCCACAGGCACGTATCGACAGAGTAGATATGCAGTATCTGTACAATGACGGAGATCTGTTCTATTTCATGAACGTTGAGACATATGACCAGGTTGCACTGAACGAAGACACGATCGGTGATGCACTGAAATTTGTTAAAGACAACGAAATGGTAAAAGTATGTTCCATCAACGGTGATGTATTTGCAGTAGAACCGCCACTGTTTGTAGAACTGGAAATCACAGAGACAGAACCTGGATTCAAAGGTGATACAGCTCAGGGAGCAACAAAACCGGCAACGGTTGAGACAGGTGCTAACGTAAACGTACCGCTGTTCGTAGAACGTGGCGACAAGATCAAAATTGACACAAGAACAGGCGAATATCTGTCCAGAGTATAAGGCTGTTTTAGCTGAAGTGTGTTTGGATTGAACCGGCTGCTGCAGTGTATCGAAAGATATGCTGCGGCAGCTTTTTTTATTGTGCGGGGCTTTGAAATATGGTATGATGAAAACACCAAAATTGCCTTGCGATGAAGTGTTTCGCAGGCAAAAAAGGGAAAAGAGAAAAAACAGGCGGAAAGGAGAAAAAAGGAATGAAAGAGAGTAAAAAAAGAGAACATGTATGGATCCGTAAAATGTTTATGCTGATGGCAGCCTTTGTACTGATCCTGTGCATGAAGACAACGACGTATGCTGCGTCGACAAAAACCGTCAATATGGAAAGTGTCGGATCCGGTATGTATATCCATATCGGCACTATGAAACGTGGAAAAGGAACTGTTTACCACAGGGTAAAAGTAAAGAAAAAAGGCATCCTGATCGTTGCAGGGGCGGCGATCGCAGAAGACGGAACGCCGTATGGTATGGCAGTTCGCCTGTGTGACAGTAAGAAACGGTCTCTCGAGCCATATAAAAGAAGCTATGTCAGCACGGAAGAGTTTATCGTTTACGGAGTGAATCCGGGCACTTATTATATTGAGGTAAAGAATCAGAGTTATTATTCTCTTTCGGCAGGAGTAAAGAAAGTAAAAGACCTTGGAGGAGACAGTAAAAAGACAGCGTATCAGATTGCTCATAAGAAAAGAGTATCCGGACTTGTGACAGCAGGCGAAAAAGCAGGAAGTGCAGACTGGTTCAAGTTCAAGCTTGCAAAAAACAGAAAAGTCAAGATCGAGCTGGCAGCAATCGGTACCGATGCATTTCGATTCTATCTTTACGGACCGGGTTGCAGAAATGGAATATGCATGGCTTCCCTGAAAAATGACGCAAAAGATTTTCAGAAAAAGGTTGCTTTGAAGAAAGGGACTTACTATATCAAAGTGGTGCGTGCGTCAAAGAAAAGCAATGCATCCGGATTTTATGATGTGCGATGGAGTATGCAGTAGCAGCTGCATAGAAAAATATGAATGTGCAAATGAACGAATTCCCCGAAGGCACGCTCTCGCTACCTCACATTGGCAGCGGTACGTAAGCGACCAAAATACGGTCGCAAAGTACCGGCCATGTTCGAGTACCTTCTTGGGAATTGTTCATTTTGCACATTGACCAAAGTTCCTGGCTGGCCGGGGGCATTTACGCAGAAAGATATTTCCGGCCGGAATCCGATGAACAGTGCATGTGAAACAGCACAGCCATAACGATACGAAAACAAATCGCACTGACGGTAGCAAGGCTTCCGTCGTGAGGTTTGCGATGCTGCCGCCCCGAAGAGCCGCTGTTTGAGCAGCAAAGCTGCGAGTTTAGGCGGAAGGGCGGCTAATCGGCGAGCGAACCGAACAGGAAACGCAGCGTGTCAGCAGATTGTTTTCGTATTGTTATGGCGTTCTGTTTTCTATGTACTGCTTTTTCTATTTTGCACGGTATTTTTTTATTTTACATAGTGCGTTCTGATTAGTCATATTTTTTATGTATCAAAAAAATATTTAAAACTAACTTGCAATATGATAAAAATTATGCTAATATGTAACGGTAAATTTACAAAGAAAAATCCATTCAACCGGGCTTTTCTGCATGGCAGGAAAGGACTGTGTATGAGTTACAAAGAATTTATCGAAAATCTTCAAAAGGAAATAGAAAGCCGCATTGGGGAAGCGACGATTCTGTTTCATAAAGTTACGAAAAATAATGGAGTTACCAAAGACTGTTTTCTGATCCGGGAGAACGATTATGATGTATCCCCTTCTGTTTATCTTGAAGATTACTATCATGCGTTCAGAGATGGTGCGACGATTCCGGAGCTTGCGGAGAAAGTTCAGCATATCTATCAGGAGTGCAGAAACAATACATCGCTGGATGCAGGACATTTTCTGAAATTTGATAATATAAAGACCGAGATCTTCTGCAAAATTATCGGCAGAGGGCGAAACGAAAAACTGCTTGCGGAAGTACCGTATATTCCTTATCTAGATCTTGCGGTTGTCTTTTATTACGTGCTTGAGAATGAGATGTTTGGCAGCGGAAGTATCCTGATCCGTCAGGAGCATCTGGATTTCTGGGAGGTCACAAAAGAAGAACTGTGGGAATATGCCAGGGAAAACACCAGAGAAAAGCAGCCGATGCATGTATATAAAATGTCAGAGCTGATCAGGGAGATGCTTCCGGAAGGGGAAAAACTGGATTTTCTGAAGGAAGAGATTCCGATGTACGTGATGACGAATGAGAAACGCTGTCTTGGGGCATGCGGCATTTTGTATGACCATATTCTTCAGGAAGCAGCCAGACTGTTAGAGGGATCGTTCTATGTGCTGCCAAGCAGCGTTCACGAGTGCATTCTGGTTCCGGAAGAAGCAGCACCGGAGGCCGCAGAGTTGCTTTCCATGGTGCGTGAGATCAATCTCACACAGGTGCCTTTGGAAGAGGTTTTATCAGATCAGGTCTACCACTACGATGCCAAAACGCATCATTTAACGATGGCTTTCCCCCACTGATTACTGAAAAATCTCCATTTTGCTTTACTTTTTGAAAAAAACATGTTATAGTAAAAAAGAATTTTTCCAAAAGAAAGATTTTACATGAGTATGTGCGGAAGCATTCATGTATAAAATGTGCACCTGTAGCTCAGGGGATAGAGCAATGGTTTCCGGTACCATGTGGCGGGGGTTCGAATCCCTCCAGGTGCGTTTTTTATATTTGAAAAAACCGCAACAGCAAATGGAGGTAGAAATTTGGGTGGTTTAAAAGAATGGCTGTCAGATAACCTCAGATATATCCTGATCGGACTGGCAATCGTACTGGTCGGTATCGTCATTGTGTTTGCAGTGAAACTGACCGGTGGTTCCGGAAAGAAAACATCAGATTCTGAGACAGGAAGCCAGACGATTGAGACCGGCACAGAGACACAGGCTCAGACAGAGACGGAAGAGGCTTTGACAGAAAATGATCTGACCGTTCTTGAGACTGTGCAGAAATATTATACAGCAATGGGCAACAAAGACCTGGATACGCTGTCAGGCATGACAGAGTCCTTAAGTGACAGCGATAAGCAGAAAATTGAGAGTTCTATCATACAGAGCTATAATAATATTGCTGTGTATTCCAAGAAAGGTCCGGTGGACAATTCCTATGTTGTATTTGCTTATTATGAAGCAAAAGTAGGCGATGTCGAGGAACTGGTTCCGAGTGTGGTCTGTCTGTATCTGAAACCAGATGAGAACGGCGGATTGTGTGTTGCTGACTGGAAGTCTGATCAGGACACCAACGATTATATCGAGAAAGTAATCCAGAATTCCGATGTACAGGCTCTTATCAAAGATGTAAATGACAAGTATCAGGAGATCGTTTCCGGCAACGATGAGCTTCAGAAGATTGTCCAGGAGATGGATCAGCCGGAGACAGAGATTGCGATTCCGGATGCAGAAGATAGCGGTGTGGAAGCCAATAAAGTCATGAAAGCAAAAGATGTGCTGAATGTCCGTGCAGATTCTTCCGAAGATGCAGAGATTATCGGTATGCTCGACAAAGGTGACAAAGTGACCAGAGTCAGAGTTCTGGATAATGGATGGGCAGAAATCAAATATGGCGAAGCGACCGGCTATGTATTAAACAAATATCTGAAAGATGTGAAGTAAAGAAACATCCTTCCTGCGGGGAGGATGTTTTTTTGAACGCAGAGAAGCGGATTGTGAATGTCAGCAAAGCTGACCAGAATCGCGTGCTAAGTCTCACGTGCGTTCGACTTGAAATAAGGCTACCGCAATCCCACTGGCTTTAGACGGTGGGTTAAGGTAGCCAAAAATCAGAAATTATAGTATACTCA
>NZ_WQNP01000170.1:0-233 GCF_018783905.1 Ruminococcus sp. MCC718 | reverse complement strand
TTACAGCGTTGGGACAGGGAAGGAATTCTAGAGGCAAATCGGACTCCAACGGATAGGCGTTATTATACTTACGACCAATATCTTCAATTTAAAGGCATAAAAACCCAAAATGATATACGCCAAGTAGTTATTTATGCAAGAGTTTCTACAAAGAATCAAAAGGATGATTTACAGAATCAAGTATCGTTTTTACGTCAATTCTGTAATGCCAGAGGCATTATTGTAGACCAATG
>NZ_WQNP01000031.1:883-34078 GCF_018783905.1 Ruminococcus sp. MCC718 | reverse complement strand
TTCGATAAGAATTGTCATATCTAAATTCTTACCAAAAAGGAGCCATTTTTTACCAGAAACACAAACTATTTTACACTACCTTTTCGTCCGGCACTCTATACACTTCTATACTCTCATTTTTATACATTCCATACACTTACAAAAATATCCGTGCGTGCCTTCGGGGAATTCGTTCATTTGCACATTCAAAAATTTAGTTCTCCTGCTTTATCTCATCCAGAATCCTCTGTTCTCTTCCATGGCAGGTAAACAATATCACCTGTCTTCCGCTGTGATAGAGCCATTTCAGTGTCTGTTTCAGTCTCTTATCATCATACATCACAAACGCATCGTCCAGTATGATCGGCATGGTCTCATCCTGGCAGAACATCTCACCGACCGCCATACGCAGTGCAAAGTAGATCTGCTCCATCGTGCCGCGGCTCACCTGTTCCAGGGAGAGCAGCTTTTTCGGCGTATTGATACGTACTTCCATGTTTGCATCGAGAAATACACTGGTATAACGTCCTTCTGTGATCTGGCTTAAAATATCGGAGATTTTCTGATTCAGATGTGCGGCAGATTCTTTGTAAATATCCTCAGAAATCTGGTTCATCGTCATAATCGCCAGACGTACCGCATCGAGTTCTTCCTGGATACTTCCGCTCTGCTCATTCTCTTCCTGCAATTCCTGGAGGCTCTCTTCCAGATTGTTTAAAATAACCTGTTTTTCTTTGCTCTCCGCACTGATGCGTTCCTGATTCCACATCTGCTTTTCAAATTCCAGGTTCAGCTCTTTTTCACGCTGAGCCAGTTCATCTTCTTCATGGTATTTTTCTTCCAGAAGCTTCTCACGCTTTGCGGAACGCTCCCGCTCGGCCTGGATCTCTTTTTTCATACGCTCCTGCATCCGTTTCTGGATACGCTCCTGCCGCTCCTGCTCCTCCTGATGGCGACGGTAGATCTTCCATACAAAAATGGCAGAAATCCCAAGCCATCCGGCAAGCACAAGGGCACTGATCCAGATATGCGGCACAAGAATGCAAACCAGCAGTGCCAGCACACCGCCTCCTAAAAGCCAGAGCTCCTGGTTACGCCACAGCATCCTGCGTTTGTCCTGTCCTGCTTCCATTCGCATTTTCCAGGACTCCATCTCATCTTTACCGGCATTCTCTTCCAGCGGAATATCCAGTTCCCGCTTCATTTTCTCCAGGCTTCTCTTTTTTTCTGTCAGTCTCGCCTGAAGTGCGATCCGCTCTTTTGCGATGCGTGCCATCTGGACTTCACAGTGTTTCTGTTCTTCGGACAGCTCCAGCAGTTCCTGACGCACGTACTCCAGACGCATCTGCTGGCTTTCCAGCTCTTCTGCCTGTTCTGCATCCAGACGCTTCTGTTCGGATTCCAGATGCCGTCTCTGGCTTTCCAGGCTCTTGATCGCCGCACTGACGTTCATCTCACCGTCTCCGGAATTCTGCAGATTGGTCATGTAATTTCGCAGTTCTCTTGCCAGACCTTCGTCCGTCGCTGCCGACTGCTGATTAAAAAACACGGTATTGCGAAAAGCATCCTCATTCATGCCTTCCATCAGAACCTGAAGATCGCCCTTTTCTACGGACAGTACTTCACCGTTTGTCTCGCATACCAGGCTGACGCTCTTTTCCTTGCGGTAAAAATTTCGCTCCAGACGAAAGATTTTGCCGCCGCTCTCAAATCGCATGATACCTGCAAACTGTCCTGCATGAAACCACGGTTCCCTGATGCTGTATTCATCTTTTCTGGCTGCCCGCCCTCTCTGCTTTTCAATCCCGAAAAACATACCGCGGATAAATGAATGAAGCGTTGTTTTTCCCATTTCATTCTCGCCATAGATCAGATTCATTCCATCATGAAATGTGACTGTCTCGTGGTTGAATTTTCCAAAATTAATGATTTCTAATTCCAGTATCCGCATGTACTTTTATCCTCTCATCTCCAGCAGTGCATGTATTCCGTAATACAATGCCTTTCTCTCTGTATCACTCATGTCTTTATGATACAGAGTCTGGATGTATCTTCCGGCAATATCGCCCGCATGGACACGCATAAGCCGTTCAAAATCATAGTCCGGAACGCTCTCATCCTGTACGCTTACGATATTTCCAAGCTTCCTGCAGGCATCCAGATCGTATACAATATCCGGATCACGATATCCCTGCAGAAGCACTTTATAAATATGCTGCATTCCCTTTGCTGCCATCCGCATCCGCACTGTCTCCTGAAATGCCAGGTTGGTCGGACATTCTTTCGTATCCAGCTCAAGTGGGATATACTCTCTGCACGCCCACGGCACAAACGAAATACTCAGCTTGCCTTCGTTATATTTCCCTTCAATAAAGCCATGAGGACCGATGTCATTCTGGTCAATCGGCTCTAACGCCCCGGCATACGCCATACGGTCCGGCTCTATCATCTCCGGTCTGTGGATATGTCCAAGTGCAATATAGTCAAAGCCCGACAGAAGCAGCTTTTTGCGGTCGATCGGAATATGCTTTGCATCTCCGCCGTGCCCGAGCAGAATGGAAAAACCGGCCTTTTTCTCCGGCTGCAGATCATTATATTTCGGCTCTTTGATCTCCCTTGTATGGTAACTTAATCCATACACTTCCGTATCCAGATCCTCAAACACGACACTTTCACATTCCTTGCCCCGGAGGCAGGTCACATTCTCACTCCACGGAAAATCCAGATAGTAAGAGTCTACTTTCAGGTAATCATGGTTTCCTATGATAAACACAACTTTTGTTTTTTTCAGCGTGGAAAACAGATAGTTGACTTCTTTGAGCTCGCGCATCAGTGGCTGTCTGTGAAACAGATCTCCTGCGATCAGCAGCAGATCCACTTCCTCTCGATCTGCCTTTGCCACAACACTGCGAAAGCTCTCCCAGATCTCGCTTCTGCGTTCTTCACTCCACGCAAAACCGGCATCCGGGATCGCTCCCAGGTGTGTATCTGCTATATGAAAAAACTTCACGATACTACTCCTTTTCTTTAGTCCTCTTCTTTGCGGTTGAAGAATCCTTCCTGACCAAGCTCAGATGCCTTTCTGGAGCGGTCTTTAAACTGCAGTTCCGGATTTTTGATGCTGACTCTCGTCTGAGCCGGTACGGAAGATGTGATAAATGCATTACTTCCGATCACCGCTCCGGTGCCGATCACGGTCTCTCCGCCAAGGATCGATGCTCCGGAATATACGGTTACGTTGTCTTCCAGGGTCGGATGACGTTTCACACCGCGAAGGCTCTGTCCTCCTCTGGTGGAAAGTGCACCAAGTGTCACACCCTGATAAATCTTGACATATTTTCCGATCACCGTGGTCTCACCGACCACAACACCGGTACCGTGGTCGATAAAAAAATATTCTCCGATCGATGCTCCCGGATGGATGTCGATCCCGGTCAGGCTGTGTGCATGTTCGGTCATCATACGCGGGATCAGCGGCACACCGAGCAGATAGAGTTCATGTGCAATACGATTGACTGTGATCGCATACATACCCGGATAAGAAAAGATGACTTCATCGGTGTTAAACGCAGCCGGATCGCCCTCGTATCCTGCCTGGACATCGGTCGCCAGCACATCACGCAGCTTCGGGATCTTCTCCAGAAAACGATGCGTGATCTCTCTTGCACTTTCCATCAAGGTCTCTTTATCCGCCTCACGGTACTTGCTGCTGTGCGGCAGTGCCATCATGACCTGCTTGGTCAGGTTATACTCTATGTTTTCCAGAAGTTCTCCGACATGATATTCGATCGAATCTTTTCGAAGATTTTTTATCTCAAAATAGCCCGGAAAAAGGATCTTGCGAATCATTTCCAGAAGGTCGTTGACACTCTCACTGTTGATCCGGCTGCGGCAGTCGATGTTTTGAATGACCGGATATTTATCATAACTTTCCAGAACAGCATTTACAAGATCTTTGATTTCTCCATATTTTTGCATACGATTTCTCCTTCTTTCACTTCCTAGATAGTAAGGATGTTGGTGTCAAAAGTCCCCAACTATGATGCCTGCGGATTGTTCCGTGCGTCGCACTCCCACAATCCTGGCATCATAGTAAGAGTATAACAGAGTTTTCCCCTCAAGGCAATCTGAACCGTAATTATAATTCATTTCCCCAGTCTACGATGGTTCCGTCGTTTGCATTGATTGTAAGCAGACTGTCTGTCCGTTCCTGTCTCAGGTAACACTGCACCCAGAGATCATCCGCATCTGCCAGCAGCTGTTCCGTCTGCGGACTGCTGTAAGTACCGATAAAATCCCAGACTGGGATGATCTGCTCTTTTTTCTTTTTTCCGTCTTTGTCTTCGGTTTCAATCCTGCGGTATCCAAGCCGGATCGTCTGAATGGTTGCGGAAACCTCCAGACCGTTGCCGGAGAGCATCTCGAGAATATACTGTTTGGTGATCGATTTCTGAAAGACCTGCAGAATATCTGAAAACGGAAGCAGAAAAACTCCTCCGCCCTCATTTTCTTCTACGATACATGGGTTGATCCAGGTCACTTCTGCAAGACCTTCATCATCAAAGGTAATATAAAAGCTTTCGGCTTCCCGGCTCGGTTTCCAGTTTTCCGTCCCTGATCCTGTTCCGTCGTATCCCTCTCCCTCGTTTTCCGGGGAAGCCATATCCAGATTGCCGCCCAGTCCGAACAGGATATCCCCTGACAGGCTGTGGTCTGTGCTCTGGTTGATCCGTGCTTCGTCCACCTGCCTTGTATAGTAAAACCTCCAGCCCATTTTCTGCTCCGAGGCTCCGGTATCGCCTGTTTCCGTTTCTTCCCCGGTATTTTCATTCACAGAATCTTCCGTACAGTAAACCGCCCGTGACTGCATAAAATGAAACTCTTCTGCAAGTCCCAGAGTCTGAAGCAGAGCATCTGCTTCTTTTCTCATCCGTTTTCTTCCAACCTTTGTATGCAGAATTTGCCAGCTGTCATCCCTGCTCCACGGTACATATTCACATTCTTCCCTTCTGAGTGAAACACCGGATTCTTTGTAGCCGTCTTCCAGCAGATTCTGCATTTCAAACTGATACACTTTCTTGCCTGCCGCCGCCCAGGAGGCATACGGATCTGTCATCTTCACCATTCCGCTAAGCTCCTGCTGTGCCCGCCAGGGAATCGTATCTCCCTTGTCGTTTTTCAGCGGCTGTCCCTGCGTCAGGATATGGATCCAGCCATTCATATCTTCCTGCGTGAAATAGCGTGTCTTTGCCTTGTAGATCTTCATGCTGTTTCCCTGTGGGAGATAAACACTCGCCTGAAGATCCACATGAATCTTACCTTCTTCCACACTCAGCATACAGGGACTCGCTGCCTGTACCTGTTCTGCTACGCTGACATTTTCCACTGCCTCTGTGCCGGAAGAATAAGGACGGATACTGTCTCCGGTCTCTGTCTCTTTTTCCTTTACAATACATTCATCTTCCGATGTTTCCATACAACCGGTCAGAAATCCTGCAGCCATCAGGATCATTCCGATCCATACGATCCTTCGTAAGATTCTTTTTTTTGCCCTTTTCATTTTTTCTCCTTACTGTTCTTCCGAAAAGATCACCCGGATCTGCGTACCGACGCCCGGTTTGCTTTTGATCTCCATCTTTGCACCATGAAGCTTCACGATCTGTGTGCAAAGTGCAAGCCCCAGCCCGATCCCGCCTGCTTTTTTGCTTCTGGATTTGTCAACCATATAAAAAGCCTCCGTGATCTTCGGAATCTCTTCTGCCGGGATTCCTCTTCCGTGGTCTTCCACCAGAATGCATGTTCCGACCGCTTCAACATAAATGGTATCACCTTCTTTGGAAGCTTTCATGGCATTATCGATCAGATTCACCAGAAGACTCTCCATCAGATCCATGTCCATGAGCAGAACGGTGTCATCGCTCCTGGTTTCCAGTGTGATCCCCTGTTCTTTCAGATGATACTTCTCAAGCTCCGCCACTTTTCCGATCAGCTGGCTGACCGGATGCTTCTCCATATGGATCGTCTCGTTGTTGTAAAGCTCCAGCAGATTCATCATCTTCCCGGAAAGTCGCTCCAGACGGCGACACTCGTTGTTGATGTGCGTCAGTGCCTTTTTCTGCTGTTCTTCGTTGATCCTCACATGCAGAAGCGTATCTGAATAGCCGATGATGGAGGTCATCGGTGTTTTCAGCTCGTGTGCCAGACTGCCAAGAAGCTGTTTCCTTCGCTCAGAAACCTGTGCCAGCTCCTCCATCTGATATTCTATCTGGTCTGCCATCTGATTAAAAGAGACGCTCAGTGCCCCGACCTCGTCATTGGAACGCACACGTACACGGCGGTCCAGCTGTCCCTGGCTGATCGCACCGGCTGTCTCTCTTAAGTCACGCAGCGGTTTTAACATTCTTCGTATCATCCAGAACACCGCATTGATCGCCACCGCAACGATTGCACCCAAAATGATCAGGAACATGCCAATCTGCGTCAGCACATTGTTATAAATCTCCGAAATATCCCGCACCAGCAGAAGCTGATACGATGTATTTTTACTGTCTGAAAGTGGAATCTTCTGTCCGACGATCATCAGATGTCTGCCGTTTTTCTGCTGAAAAGCTGCCACCGGTTCATAGGAATCAAACTGTTCAAGCCGGTTTCCGGTCAGCTCGAAATTCGTGGTATTAGCTGCAAGCTGCCAGTCCTGAAGCAGCATGTAATCTCTGCTGCTGTATCTGCGCAGCAAAAACTGGAGATAAGCTTTCCTTGCGGTGTCGCTCATCTCCTCCGTAGCTGCATTTTCAAGACTCTGTCCCAGTGCATAAGCGGTCGCACGCACCTGTCGTGACGCTGCACTTGATGTCTGCCTGATGTTATAATTTGATGTCTCATACACTGTGATCCCACCGTAAACTACCATGGAGATCAAAAGAATCGCTGCCGTGAGCAGAGATATTTTCTGCCAGAGCTTCATACTACTCCTCCAGTCGATATCCGATCTTCGGAATGGTCTTGATGACATCCGACAGATCCAGTTTCCTGCGAAGCTGTCCGATATGTACATCGATCGTCCTTGTCTCTCCCAGATAATTGCTGCCCCATACTTCATTCAGCATCTGTTCTCTGGTAAATGCCACATTTTTATTCTTTGCCAGTAATACCAGCAGATCATATTCCATCGGCTTCAGACTGACTGTCTGCCCGTTTCTGGTCACTTTATGCTCTGATAAATGGATCTCCAGATCTTTCACCTGTATGATCTCTTTTTGCTTTCCGGTACGCTCCAGCACTTTCTCCACACGCACCAGCAGCTCCAGAACCTCAAACGGTTTGACGATATAATCCTCTGCTCCCGATCTCAGTCCCTTGATCTTGGAATTTACATCTGCCTTAGCCGTGATATAAATGACCGGTATGCCATGTTCTTTCATAACTCCGAGAAGTTCAAAGCCGTCTTTGCCCGGCAGCATAATATCCAGCAGTGCCAGGTCAAAATCCTCCTCTTTCTCCAGTGTTCCCTCAACTTCATTGCCATCCAGAACCGGAACCACTTCGTAGCCGGTCACTTCCAGATTCATACAGATCAGCTCTGAAATCGCCGTATCATCCTCTACCACAAGAATGCGGTTTGCCATAATTCTCTGCCCCCGTACTTCTATATTTTATAACTGCCCGCCATCGGTGCAGTTACCCTGCTTTCATTCTTTCCGGTCATCCTCCGCTTCCAGGCTCTTCAGTTCCCGGCAGAGTCTGGAAATCGGAAGTCCGACCACGTTATAATAATCTCCTTCAATTCTTTCTACGAAAATTCCTGCACGTCCCTGTATTCCATAACTGCCTGCCTTGTCAAACGGCTCCCCGGTGGCAATGTACGCTTCGATCTCCTGATCACTCATCGATGTCATAAAGACATCGGTCCTTTCATGGAATGACCGGATGATCCTTTCATCCCCTTTTTTCTGTAACAGTGTCACGCCCGTATAAACCTGATGCTTCTCTCCCTGAAGCATGGCAAGCATCTGATGTGCATCTTCGGCATCTTTTGGTTTCCCAAGTACTTTGTTTCCTTTGGCAACGATCGTATCTGCCCCGATGATCACAGCGTCTCCTGTCACGGCTTCTGCAACTCCCTTTGCTTTTGCAAGTGACAGTTCTTCAACGATCTCTCCCGGTTCTTCTTTTGTGATACATTCTCTGGTACTGCCGATCAGTATCTCAAAATCGATCCCGGCCTGTTCTAAAAGCTCACGCCTTCTCGGCGAAGCGGATGCAAGTACAATTCTCATACAGTCCTCCTGTCGCGGTGCTGCCTGCGGCAACCCAAAAGAACCACCCCTCGCTATTACTATAACAAAGAGCGGTTCTTAAAATCTTCTAATTTTTGTAAACAAAATGTAATTTCCGTTAGCGGATTACCTTGATCCATCCTTCCGGTGCTTCCAGACGACCCATCTGGATACCGGTCAGTGTCTCATACAGTTTTTTGGTAACCGATCCCATCTCTGTCATACCGCTTGGCATGCAGATTTCTTTGCCGTGATCTACGATCTTTCCAACCGGTGAGATAACAGCGGCTGTTCCGCAAAGTCCACATTCTGCAAAATCTTTTACTTCATCGAAGTAAACTTCTCTTTCTTCTACTTCCAGTCCCAGATATTCTTTTGCAACATAAACAAGAGAACGGCGTGTGATAGAAGGCAGAATACTGTCTGACTTCGGAGTTACGACCTTGTTGTCTTTTGTAACGAACAGGAAGTTTGCTCCGCCTGTCTCTTCTACTTTGGTTCTTGTAGCCGGATCCAGATACATGTTCTCGTCAAATCCCTGACGGTGTGCATCCATGATCGCATGCAGGCTCATGGCATAGTTCAGACCTGCTTTGATATGTCCGGTTCCTCTTGGTGCTGCACGGTCGAAATCGCTGACACGGATCGTGATCGGCTTTACGCCGCCCTTGAAGTACGGTCCGACCGGTGTACAAAATGCACGGAACTGGTATTCATCAGCCGGTTTCACACCGATAACTGCATTTGTTCCGAACATGTACGGGCGGATATATAAAGTAGCACCTGATCCGTATGGCGGTACATAATCTGCATTGGCTTCTACCAGTTTTACGATTGCATCTACGAAACGATCTTTCGGGAATACAGGCATTTCCAGTCTTTTTGCGGAATTCTCCATACGCTCTGCGTTGAGGTCCGGGCGGAATACAACGATGCGTCCGTCTTCTGTTGTATATGCTTTCATACCTTCGAATACCGTCTGTGCATACTGCAATACACAGGCACACTCACTGATTGTAACCATGTCATCGGTACTTAATGTACCCTCATCCCAGGCACCGTTTTTAAAATTTGATACATAGCGATAGTCTGTTTTTACATAGCCAAATCCAAGATTTGACCAGTCAATATTTTTTCCCATGTTATCCTCCTGACGCCTTACCTGCTGCTTTTTCAATCCATAAATACTGGTACAACAGTCTGACAAAATATTTTTGATATGTTTCTAAGTATAATACTTTTTTCTGTGATGCACAAGCATATTTCCTGCAATTTTTAGCAAATTCATGCAAAAACTGCAAGAATCAGGTCCGTTTGATAAATTTACTGCGGCAGGAAGGACAAGTGATCTCGATTTTTCCCTTCCCTCTCGGGACACGGATTTTCTGTCTGCAATGCGGACAGCGGTAGATTTTGTGTGTTTTGGAATCGCTGATCACACTTTTGTCCCCTTTGCAGAACCGGACAACCTTCTCTTTTGTGTCCATATACATACGCTCTTCTTCGCATCGTTTCCGGATATTTTTGGAAAACATGCGGTAATACATCCAGATCAGCAGAATCCAGCTGACATAGTTCAGTGCCGATGCCCGCAGCAGACCGGAAAGCAGGATGCATACCAGTGCTCCCACCAGCAAAAACCTGGAAAAATGGTCGATCCCATATCTGCCCTGCATAAATTTTTCGAATTTCTGTCTCATACTATACCCTTTCTTCTGACCCGGCCTTTCTTTTGCCCTTATCTTTCTTTTACACCGCTCTGATCCGCCTGAGGCTATATCAGAAAACGCAATGGGTCATACGTGATTTTTGTTTCTTGACTCATCTTAATACTCCGCCCGCAGAAAATCAATAAACTGGCTATTAAATAATTCTAAAGTTGCATCCCTTTCTTAACATCGTAAAGCCGAGTGCATGTGAGACGTCTCACTGCTGCTCCAATATTTCTCCAAAGTTCCGCCGAAGTCTCTTGCCAGTGTCCGTATGTTTTGTTATAATGCAGTTAGTTTTGTCAAACTATGTCGCCCGATCGGGCGACGGAATGGAGTTTTGTATGAAAGTAAAACATATGACGTTTCTGGCAATGTACACGACCATTGCCCTGACGATTTTTGTGGTAGAGGCAATGCTGCCGCCGCTCGCCCCGATCCCCGGGATCAAGCTGGGACTTGCCAATGTCGTTACGCTGTGGCTTCTGTATTATGCTACCTGGAAGGATGCTCTGTGCGTACTTCTGATGCGTATCCTGATCGCCAGCATGGTGACCGGGCAGATGGTATCCTTCTCCTACAGCCTGTGCGGCGGTCTGTTCTGTTTCGTGGCCATGGCACTGCTCTTTCGGCTGCTCGGGAAAAAGCACATCCCTTTTATCAGTGTGATCGGTGCCCTTTTCCATAACCTCGGTCAGATCTGTATCGCCATGGTGATCCTTCGCTCGGCAAGTATTCTTGTTTATCTGCCGATGCTGACCATCAGCGGAATTCTCACCGGAGCATTCACCGGACTGTGTGCATGGTTTGCATCCAGAAGGCTTCGAAAAGACCAGGTGTGGTTTATCCGCTGATCCACGGCTTTCAGAGACATACATGCCTGGATATCCTGAACTGCTGTAACAAAAACAGAGTCCCGAAAACGGGACTCTGTTTTTGTTTTGCAGCTTTTCATCCTGGATGATGCCTGCGAATCGCCCTGACACAAAGGACAATTGCATCCTTATTTTGTTTTCTTATAAGATGCCTTCTTTACGCCTGCTTTTTTCAGAGCTTTTTTCAGCTTGTTCAGCTGTGATTTTTTCATCTTCTTCGGTACTTTCACCGTTACTTTTGATTTTCCGGACTTGAATGCATTCTTTCCAACGCCCGGTGCTTTGATTCCCTTGAAGGTGATCGTTGCCAGTTTCTTGCATTTGTAGAAGCTGCTCTTGCCAATGCTCTTGACATTTGCTCCGATCACAACGCTCTTCAGTCTGGATGCATTTTTGAATACATTGTTTGCAACTGCGGTTACTTTAAAGGTGTATCCGTCAATGGTCACCGTTGCCGGAATCGTTACCGTCTTGACCGTTTTCTTCAGAAGCTTGCTTACTGTTACCGTACCATTCTTAGCATCTGATTTTGTTACTTTGAATGCCAGTTTGCCGTCAGCACTCTTATGAACAGATCCTTTTGCCGGAACTTTCTTCGGTACATCTGGTTTTTCTGTCTCCGGAGCCTTTGTCTCGGTCTGCGGAGCTTTTGTTTCTGTTTCGCTGTCCGGTTCTTTGGTCTCTAGCTCGTTATCCTTTGCCTTTACGTTGATCTCAACCGTTGCTTTCACATCCGGTCTTGCCGCACTGCTTACGGTAATCACTGCTTTTCCTGCTGCCTTTGCGGTTACCACACCTGCATCACTGACTTCTGCGACTGCTTTATCACTGGATTCATATTTCAGATCTTTGCTGTCTGTAGTATCTTCCGGAGTGATCACTGCGGTCAGTTTTGCAGTTTCGCCGACTTTCAGTTCGCTCTTGTCTGCTTTTACAGAAACTCCTGTGATTGGTTTTTCCACAACCGGTTCACCGTTTACTTTTACTGCGATTTCTGCATATACATCGCTGTCTTTTACAGAAACTTTGATTTTGGTCTCACCGGCTTTAACTGCTGTTACATTGCCTTTGTCATCTACCGTTGCTATGGTTTCATCTTCGGATGCAAAGGTAAGCTCGCCTTTTGCATAATATGGTGCGATTGCTGCACTTACCTGTGCACCTTCTGCCTCTTTCAGTTCCAGAGCATCTGTCGAAACATGTACACCCGTTGCAGACATATCGATGTTATTGTATTTATACTCATCGAAGTCATACCACAGTACCGTCTTTTCATTATCTGCTTTGTAAGTTCCGTTATCCAGATCATCTTTGCTCAGTGCTGCTGAGTAAACGCGGATGTTCTTCAGATATCCGGAAGAAAGACGTTGTGTCTCCGGACAATATCCGATACCAAGCGGATAGGTCGTTGTAGCTACGCTTCCCACATTCTGTGTGGTTACCATTTCTTTTCCTTCTACATAAACAGAAATATTGTTTCCATCGTAAACTGCTGCTACATGCAGCCACTGGTTCATTTCTTCTGAAGTAAGAGGAACCTGTACGATCTTCCAGCTTCCATTCGTATTCTTGATAAAGAAGTACACCGTCTGCTCAGAAACACGGAATGCCGCACTGCTGTCACCTTTTGATGCGATCATATTGTAGTCAGCACCATTGTATCCTACATTATTCGGATTAAATACAGCTTCAATTGTAAAGGCTTTATTTCCCCCGATCAGACTGTTGAAGGTTTCATCTGCTGTTTCTCCGGTTACATCTGCATACCCTTTCAGACTAATTTCGCCGTCTTTTTCTGCAATATTTGCTGTAGCTGCTGCACTGATATCCATATCATAATGATTTGCACTCTTGTCTTGTACAACAACCGCTGCATCTTCCGTCTCTGCAAATTTCTTTGCCAGTGCGATTGCCTCCTGCAGTTTCTGATAACGGAGTTCACCTACCAGAGCCTTACCTTCTTCTGCCAGTGCATTGTAAGATACGAGCATGTTCTGAAGTTCTGTTGCATCACTGGCTCTCTGTACATAAAGTTCATCAATTTCATCAATCTTAGCATTCAGTTCTTCTGCTGCTGCTTTGATGATATCATCCTCAGAAACAGATGCTACGGTGCGGTATGCACGTGTTACATCCATCGGATCGCTGTCTTTTGTGGTATATGGTACCATGGTGTACTCATAAGTATAAGCTTTGTTATTTGGAAGCAGGTATGCGGAAAGTGTATCCGCTCCGCAGCTCTTGTTTCCGGTTCCCTGTGAACGATAGTTTACTGTCAGGATCGTGGAATCCAGTTTGGTCAGTTCATATGGATGCTGTGCCTGATCCAGATCATCTACTGTGAAATGCAGTGCAGACGCTTCTACCGTATCGGTTGCTGCGATTGCCATTGCACTCTTTGCAGATGGGTTGGTTACGCTGATCCATTTTACTCCGGTTACGGTACCGGTATCCTGTGTATCCAGATACGGATAGAACATTCCGGATACGGTGTTGCTATATCTTCCAACCGTTGCGAAATCTTCTCTGTCCCACATAGCCTCTACCGGGCCGTTACCATACCATTCTACGTTTTCATATCCTTCCGGCAGTTCCATAACGGTACCGATACGGATATAACGTCCAAGGCTTGTTCCGGTTGCGTCTACGGTTGCATCTACCGTCACTGCACCGCTTCCGTCTACCTTATAAACCATGGTCTGTTTCAGGTTTGCCTGGCTTGCACTTGCCAGTGTCACACGGATCGTCTTCTGTCCTGCATCGTTTGTTCCGACCGCAATATCAGAAGCCGTTACATTTTTGTTGACATTCTTCCAGTTTCCATCATAATTACCGTTATCGTTGTTGAGAATACCTCTCCAGTAATTCGGAACCGGTCCGCTTGTCAGCAGAGTCTCACCTTTGTATACATAATTTTTCAGTGTTCCGGTTGCTTTCTCTACTTCGAAGCTGAAATCGGTACCGGAAACTTTGATCACATCTTCTGCACTTTCATCTACGGTTACGTTTGTATTGACTGTCGGCTCTACTTTTGTGACTTCTGCCGGGATCTGGAACTGCTCGTAAGCAACTTCGTGTCCTGCTTTTGCCCATTCGGTATCCTCTTTGAGCTGTACAGACAGGTTCAGATAATACTCTGCTCCTGCTTTCTTTTCTTCCGGCATAGATGCACGATACGGAACTTCGATGCTTCCGCTCTCTCTGCCTGCGATGTTGGTATCTTCCGCAGAAAGTTTACCGGAGCCAATCTCTTTTCCGTCTTCAGTCAGTGTCCATTTCACGTCAAAATCATTCAGATTCAGGAAGTTATTTTCATTGTAAACATCGATGGTCTCGCCGAGCAGCCTGCTGTCATCTGCGGTAAACCATACGCTCTGATACTGATATTTTACTTCATAAAGTTCCGGCTGGACATCCCTGTCCGGAGATACCAGACCGTTTACACAGAAGGAGTTGTCGTTCGGGCTTTCGCCGGAGTCTCCGCCGTATCCATAGAAGTTGCCTTTGATTTCATCGGAGTACAGATTTGTATGAGCATCGGTATCTGCATAGTAATCATACGGTTTGGAAGATTCATCAACGGTCAGGCCCGAAAAATCTGCCCACAGAAGTACATCATCAGATTTCTCTGTGATTGCCGGTGTCGTGCTGTTCTGAGCATTGATCTCCTCCAGGGACAGTGCTCTGCTGTAAACGCGGCCCATAGAAATTTCACCGTCAAAGGTTCTGCCGTTGTCAGCACTGCATCCTACTCCCAGTGCTACGCTGCTGGATGCAATGGTTGTATTTCCGTTTCCGCTTCCAACCAGCTCTCCATCACAGTAGATCTTGATCGCACCTTTATCGTAAGTTGCAACAACCTGATGCCAGTTTCCTACCCAGTTATCCGGTTTTTTCGCTGTCACAGAATTCCAGTTGTTGTTATAGTAAGCAAAGAACTCCAGCTGTTTACTGCTGTTTGTCTTTAATGCAAACTGATAGTCACCTTTTGCGATCAGGACTTTATCTGCTCCGTCCGATGCCGGTTTGCAGATAACTTCTACGGTAAAGCTCTTGCCGCTTCCGGAGAGTGCTTCGTTGTATTTATCGCTCTCAAACAGTGCATAACCATTTGCACTCTTGCCGGTCAGTGCTCCGCTGTCCGGATTTTCATCGACAGAAGAAATGCTTGCAGATCCTACCACGCCGTCTTTCTTTTCTGTTACAACGTAAGACTGTGGCAGATTGTCAAGGCTTAAGATTCTGGACTGGTCAACCCAATCCCAGATAAATCCGCCGAGCATATTGTCGGAAGAACGGATCGCATCCCAGTATTCTTTCAGGTTACCAACCGCATTACCCATCGCATGGTCATATTCACACAGAACATATGGCATATTTGCTGCTGCTCTGGAATACAGGGTATCAACACTTGGGTACATATTGCTTCGCATATCGGTTCCATTGTTTCCATCCGAAGATTCTGAATGAATCGGTCTTGTACTGTCGTTGTTCTTGAAGTACCAGATCAGATCATAGAACATGCCATTTGCATAAGAAGCACTGCTGCTGTAATAATTTTCGTTTCCGGTTGACCACATAACGATGGCAGTGCGGTTTTTCAGTCTGTTGAATGCGGTAACCGTACGATCCATTGCCAGGTTCTTGAAGTTTACCTGTTTTTCCCCCTGATTCATCAGTGCATGAGATTCCAGGTTGGTCTCACCCATCACGTAAATACCGTATTTATCACACAGATAATACAGATACTCGTCGTTGCTGTAGTGAGAGGTACGCAGTGCATTTAAGTTGTACTGTTTCATCAGTTTGATATCTTCTTCCTGTGTCTCATGCGGTACATATTTGCCGTATTCCGGATCGGTATCATGACGGTTTGTACCTTTGAGCAGAAGCTGTTTACCGTTGATCGTGATCGGTTTGTACTCAGAATCGGTTGTGATACGATTACCATTTGTATCTACTTCTGATTTTGTAAACTCGATCTCACGGAATCCAAGCTGCTGGGAAACGCTTCCCATGTAGGTGCCTGTCTTGGAATCGTACAGGGACAGAACCATCGTGTACAGATTCGGCGTCTCAGCAGACCACAGTTCCGGTGAAAGAACCAGTTTGCTGCCAGCTGTCGAAACGCTGCCGTCGGTATCACCGTCTGCTGCCGGAACGGTATCCAGATCCATCGTCATATCGTTGACAAACATCTTTCCGTCCTGATCATAAAGACGTACATCCACTTTATAACCTTCTGCTGCTGCCTTGGAAGCATTTGCTACGGTTACATTCAGCTTCATCGTTGCATTTTCGTAGTTCTCATCGAGATCTGTCTCTACTTTATAGTCCTGGATATGTACCAGCGGTGCAGAATACAGATATACATCACGGAAAATACCGCCATCATAATACATATCCTGATCTTCCATCCAGGTACCGTCACAGAATTTGTGAACTTCAACTGCCAGAAGGTTGTCGCTTCCGTCTGTTGTCAGATAATCGGTAATATCAAAGCTATGTGGACTGTAGCTGTCCTCGCTGTATCCTACTTCTTTGCCATTTACATATACATAATAGGAAGATTCTACGCCCTGGAAGGAAAGATAAACTCTTCCGTTTGCTGCCTTCATGTCATCGGTCACCTTAAAAGTCTTGCGGTAAAGACCTACCGGGTTATAATTTGCCGGTGCATTCGGGGCACTGACATTACTGTCATATTTTGACTGCCAAGGCATAGTTACATTGGTATAGATAGAAAAATCAAATCCCTGTCTCGTCCAGCTGCAAGGAAGCTGCAGATTTGTTTTCCAGTCGTTCGTCGTTGCTTTGTAGTCGGTCTTATAGAAATCTTTGTATGCATCACCCTGTGCGAGTGCCTGGTTCTGTAACACAACAAGTGACCAGTCTGCCTGATCCTTCCCTGTTAAGAACTGTACATATTTTGATGCTGCTTTGTCGTAATCTTTTGCACCTTTGATTGCTTTCTCTACGCTGTCATACACCACATTGGTCGTTGCAAAAGTGCTTGCCTGTTCTGTGTTGATGCCATATACATCTGCTGCTTTGACCTGATTGCCATCCACATCGGTATAGGTTTCTCCGGTCCATTCTTTGTGCGTGAATTTTGTTTTGTCCACGTCGGATGTTACTTTTGCGGCCTGATTTGGGACAGCTGTTTTTGTCCACGGGTCGGTGTAGCTGGCATTGGTGTTGGACTTACTGTCTGCCTGCGTCTGCAGTGCAGACTCGGATGCTGCTTCAGCTGCAGGTGCTGCACTTACTGCCTGTCCTGCGATCATGGAAGCCGCCAGGGAAAATGCCATAACTTTTCTCCACTTCATACTTCTTGCTCCTTTCTTTTTGCATCTTTTGAAGCTGCAGTCTGCAGCTTCCTTCTAATGCATGCTCTAACAAAAATTTCAGTCCTCTTTCACCGGACTTAGTAAAATTTTACCATATTATTCACAATTTGTCCATAACATTTCTATACATTTTACAGTGTTTTACAAGATTTTTACTAAACTTCTCACTATTTTTCAGTAATTCACACAAAAAAAGTGCGACATTTTTGTCACACTTTTTTCTTGCAAGATTTCGCTAAAAGTTGAATGTGCAAACGAACGGTATCATAAAAAATAATACAGCCATGATGAATCCAAAAACAAATCGCTCTGACGGTAGCAAGGATTGTTTTCGAATCATCATGGCGTTATATATTTTATAAAATCATTTCTATGGCGTTCATTTGCACATTTACACAAACTCCACCACAATTTTTTATTTATCTGCATCCTCTGATGCATCTTTGCTTTCTTCTATTTTATCTTCCAGCTCTGCCACTTCTTTTGCTTCTACGGCAGCTTCTTCACCTTCAGAAGTCTCTGCATCTTTTTTTTCTTCTTCCGGTACTGCATTATAGTCTTCTTTGATTGCTTTATAGCTCTTGGTGACTCCCATGATCACCATCCCTGCACCGATCACAGCAAACACTACCATAAAAATGGACATCAGTATTTTATCGGTTCCGCTGCTGGTCGGGATATCTTTATACATATAGTAGGCCTGTGCCAGCAGATATACGCCTGCCATGGCATAGATCGCCATACGTCCTTTATACTTTGCTCTGTCATTCATAATATTATGCTCCTCTCTTTTTGCCTGTATTTCACATATTATGATGTCTGATCAAAAGGTATTTACCCTCTTTGATACTGGATTGTTCCGTAGGCATCATAGTTGGAGACTTTTGACACCCACATCATGATATCACATTTCCAACAGAAAAGATAGATAATACTTATCCGTTTTTCTATTTTCAGTTCAAATACAGGCGAACGTTTTCTCCGATCAAGAGAAAAAAAGAGCCGAACAATATGTCCGGCCCTTGAGATTCTGTAAAAAATTATTTACGAACCAGGTATTTTCTCATATCGATAGAGCAAGCTACCAGGATGATGAGACCTTTGATGATGTACTGCATACTCTGGTTGATTGAGAGGAACTGCAGTGCAACGAAGATAATTCTCAGGATGAATACACCAAGAACGATACCACTGATCTTACCAGTACCACCTACGAAAGATACACCACCGATAACGCAGGCTGCGATAGCATCACACTCGTAGTTCAGACCTGTGTTGGCCTGGTTGGAACCGATACGTGCTGACTCGATGAAACCTGTAATACCATACATGCATCCAGCCAGGGTATGTACTGCGATTGTTGTCCAGAATACACTTACACCAGATACGTTTGCTGCTTCCGGGTTAGAACCTACAGCGAACATATTTTTACCAAATGTTGTTTTGTTCCACATGAACCACATGAAAGCAATCATGATAATTGCATACCAAACATAGTTCGGGATTGGAACGCCAAAGAATTTAACTAAACTTCCTGTTACGAAGTTTTTGAAGGAATTGTCCAGACCTGACAGAGGCTGTCCATTGTTTCCGTTGATCATGATGTACAGAAGCAGTACACCGTATGTAATCAGCTGAGTTGCCAGTGTTACGATGAATGGATGCAGTTTAAACTGTGCTACGAACCATCCATTGACGAAACCTACGATACCACCAACAACGATAACGATCAGGATTACTACCGGGATTGGCAGTGGCTGAAGATTCGGGAACATCTTTGTTGCATAGTCCATAGACTGCAGTAAAGATGCGGAAATACATGCTGTCAGACCTACAACTCGACCAGCAGAAAGGTCGGTACCGGTCAGTACGATACATCCTGCGATACCAAGTGCGATCGGAATATTTGCAGCTGACAGAGAAATAATATTTACGATAGAAGATACACTCAGGAATTTGTGGTTCTGTGTGTATGTATAGATTGCAGCAATGATGATCAAGATATACATCAGGTTGTTGATGAATCCCTCTTTCCAGAAGGTTTTCTTGTCTTTGCTGTCCAGTGTTTTATAATTTGCGATACTTGCTTTTAAATTTGAAAATGCTCTCACTTACTTCAGCCTCCTTATACATATTTTGCCGCAAGGGTCATGATCTCTTCCTGGTTCGTCTCGCTGACATTTACTTCACCTGCAAGACGTCCACCGGACATAACGAGAATTCGGTCACAGATTCCCAGAAGTTCTGGCATTTCAGAAGAAACTACCATAACTACTTTGTTCTTATTTGCAAGATCCAGAATCAACTGGTAAATCTCGTATTTAGCACCAACGTCGATACCACGTGTCGGCTCATCCAGCAGCAGTACTTCCGGATTGGTCAGCAGCCAGCGTCCAAGGATAACCTTCTGCTGGTTACCACCTGACAGTGAACGGATTTTTGTTTCCTGTGTCGGTGTTTTGGTATGCATCGCATCGATGGACCACTGAGTATCCTCTCTCATGGACTTCTCGCTCAGATACAGACCTTTCTTTTTATGTTTCTTAAGGCTGGAGATAACCGTATTTTCACGAATACTGAGAATTCCGAAAATACCGGTTGCACGACGTTCCTCTGTCAGAAGGGCGAAACCGTTCTTGATAGATTCACGTGCGTTGCGGTTTGTGCAAACCTTACCGTCCAGTTTGATCGTTCCTGATTTTCTTGTTGCAATACCGAAGATGTTCTCCAGTGTTTCGGTACGTCCGCTTCCGTCCAGACCGGCCAGACCAACAATCTCACCACGGCGAACTTTGAAAGAAACATCACGCAGCAGAGAGTACTGTGCAGTCAGGTTTTCTACTTCCAGAGCAACTTCGCCCGGTTTGTTTGTCTTTGGCGGGAACTGGTTTGTCAGCTCACGACCTACCATCAGTCTGATAATCTCATCCATTGTCATTTCTTTTGCCGGTTTGGTAGCTACCCATGTACCGTCTCGCATGACTGTGATGTCATCAGAAATTCTGAGGATCTCTGCCATTTTATGGGAGATGTAGATGATACCACATCCCTGATCTCTCAGCATATTTATAATTTTGAACAAGTGCTCTACCTCTTCTTCCGTCAGGGAAGATGTCGGCTCGTCGAACACGATAATTTTCGAATTAAAGGAAACTGCTTTTGCAATTTCTGCCATCTGACGCTGTGATACCGGCATAGTGCTCATGATCCTCTTCGGATCAACATCAATCTCCAGTTTGTCGAAAAGTGCTTTTGTATCATCATACATTTTCTTTTCGTCTACCATCGGACCTTTTTTGGGATAACGTCCCAGCCAGATATTGTCCATAACACTACGTTTCAGGGCCTGGTTCAACTCCTGATGAACCATTGCTACACCATTTTCCAAAGCTTCCTTGGAGTTTTTGAAATTGATTTCTTTCCCTTCCAGAGAAATGGATCCGCCGTCTTTTACATACATCCCAAACAGGCACTTCATCAATGTAGATTTCCCAGCGCCGTTTTCTCCCATCAGTGCGTGAACCGTTCCTCTTCTTACGGTCAAAGAAACATTATCCAACGCCTTAACGCCTGGGAACTCCTTGCTGATATTTTTCATTTCAAGCAAAACATCATGCTCCATATCCTGACCTCCTGTCTTTCTACTGCTTACCTTTATACTTAAGGAACGGCCGCCGACCAGCGGCAGCCGTTACCCTTGTATACTATTTCACGAATGAATTTCCATCATTCATTTTCCGTTCTGTTTCAGAATCAGATCTTATTCTTCTCCTGTGTACATAGCGTATGGGATGTAGATCTTATTCTTAACGTTTTCAGAGATGTTGTAAGAATCTGTGTTAGCCATTACATCCTGACCTGAACCAGCGTTCTTTGTCAGATCTGCGATACAATCTGCCATACCTTCAGCATCCTGTTTGATTGTACCTGTCATCTTACCGTCTTTGATCAGCTGTTTAGCTGCATCTGTAGCGTCTACACCGAATACAGGGATTGTCTTGCAGTCATCTGTACCCAGGTTGTATCCTTTGTCATTCAGAGCAGAGATAGCACCTTCAGCCATACCATCGTTGTTGCAGATAACAAGTTCGATCATGTTCTTGTTTTCTTCGTTGTACTGTGTCAGGTTGGTTGTCATGTAGTTGTTTGCAGCTGTTGCACTCCAGTTACCATCCTGGTCAACCTGGTAGCAGTCTGTGTTGGAAGAATCAAAGTATTCCAGAGCCGCTTTTCCGTTCTCTTCCAGAACTTTGTTAGCATCTTCTACACCATACTGTGTACGGTAGATAGCTTCTACGTTACCAAGCTGTCCCATGAACATAGCGTAGGAGATCTTTCCGTCGCCGTTCAGGTCTACTGCATCGTAGTTGTCAACCAGGTAGTTACCGATCATTTCGCCCTGCATATGTCCGGCTTCCGGAGCATCTGTACCAACGAATGCACACTTGTCATAGCTTCCAAGTACTTTTCCTTCGTCTTCGTCGCCTTCAACTGCACGGTTGAAGAAGATTACAGGGATATCTGCTGCTTTTGCTTTTTCAACGATCTGAGAAGAAGCGTCTACAGAACCAGATGTTACGATGTTAACGATCAGTACGTTTGCACCTGTCTGGATAGCTGTATCGATCTGCTCGTTCTGTGTTGTCTGGTTGTTGTTTGCATCGTAGTCCTGATATTTAACACCCAGTTCGTCCAGTTTAGCATCCAGTGCTGTACGTACGGAAGCGATGTATGTATCGCCGTATGTATAGTACATAACTGCTACGTCTGCGTTAGACAGGTCAACATCGCCTGCTGCATCTGCTACGGACTGTGCTTCTGACTCAGCATCAGCTGCTGCTGTATCAGCTGTTGTATCAGCTGCTGCTTCTGTTGCTGCTGCTGTATCAGCTGTTGTATCTGTTGTGTTGTTAGATGATCCGCATCCTGCAAGCAGAGATGCTACCATTGCTGTTCCAAGTAAACCAGCGATTACTTTTTTCTTCATGATAAGTTCCTCCCAAAAAAAATGATTTGTTTTTCATTACTCTAACAATATAGCACAAAGTTCTCAATTTTCCAATATGATAATTTACGATTTTGATATAATTTTCTATTTTTTTCTTAAGATTTAAACCACCGTTTCATACTTTTGCACGAAAACGAGATTTAATTTTTGTTACTTTTTTCGAAAGCAAAGAGTCTTCTCTGACATTCTTCATCATACATGTTCTCTTTGTCCACTGCGATCGTATCCGTATAAATGGTATCTTTGATGGAATATCCGTTGATCAGCTTGTAGGCGGTCTCCACGCCGAGATACCCCATGGCATAGGAATTCTGTACGATCAGGGTGTCCACTTCCCCCGTCTCCAGCATGCCGACCGAAACCACATTGCTGTCAAATGCGACCACACGGACATTGTCTTTCAGCCCAAGTTCCTGGATTGCATAGCCGACCCCGAGTGTTGTCCATTCGTTAAAGGTGACGATCACATTGATCTTCGGATGCTTTTTCAGCATTTTCTTTGTTCGTTTTTTTGCATTTTCTGTATCGGAAAGCACATTGATCACAGCATCAATTCCGGCTCTTTCATCACTCAGAATGGTATCTCGAAATCCTTCTTCTCTTTTCTGGCCATTGTCCGAGTTTTTATCGTAATTCACAATACCTATATGGATTTCTTCGTTTTCATCTTTCATGGCTGCTTCCGCTGCCTTACATCCCGCATCGTAATTATCGGTTCCGATCCGGCAGCTGACCGCATCGCTGTCCACGTCGCTGTCGATGACCACGACCTTGACCCCTTTGCCTGCCGCATCATTGATCGCATCGGCATTTGCCTCATAATCTACCGCAGAAAAAATAATGACTTCCGCTCCGTCTTCCACTGCCTTTGCAATCATCTGATTCTGTGTCTCATAATCTTCTTCGTTTTTTGGTCCCTCGAAAATCAGATCCAGATTGCATGCCGTGGCAGCGTTGCTCGCCCCTGCATAGACCGATTTCCAGAATCCGGAAACGGTTGACTTTGCAATAAAAACAACTTTGTGCTTCTGATCGCTGCTGCTTTCACTTTCTTTTCCGCTGAGAATCGGACGGTGAAAAGCCGTCAGACAGAAAATCATCACCAGACAGACCAGAAATGCCATCCACAGGATGCGGTTTCTCCATCTATTTGTCTTCATAGCTTCCCTCCGTTACTTTCGGCATCATAATCGTGACACAGGTGCCTTCATCCAGCTCACTCTTTATGGTCAGGCCGTATTCTTCCCCGAAATAGATCTTGATACGGTCATTTACATTCTTGATTCCGATTCCGGCACGGTCGCTTCGCTCCTTTTTCAGTACTTCCTCGCACTGTTCTTCTGTCATGCCGACTCCGTTGTCCTCCACCGTAAAGATGATCTTGTCTTCGCTCTGATGGATACCGATCCTGATCATGCCCTCATCTACCATACGGTCCATGCCGTGATAAATCGCATTTTCGATGATCGGCTGCAGTGTGATTTTATTACAGTAATAAGAAAGGCATGCCTCATCAACATCAAATTGATACCGGAACTGATTTTTATAGCGGAAATTCTGAATATGCAGATAGCTCTGTGCATGCTGCAGCTCTTTCTCAATCGGGATCAGCTCATGTCCGCGGCTGATGCTGATGCGGAACAGCCTTGCCAGGGCATTGACCATCTCCACGGCATCTTCATTGCGTCCGGCTTCGCACATCCAGGCGATCGCATCCAGTGTATTATAGAGGAAATGTGGATTGATCTGTGCCTGAAGTGCCTTCAGTTCTGTTTTTCGAAGGCTGATCTCTTCCTGGCGGACTTCTTCCATCAGCTTCTGGATCCGTACTGCCATATGTTCAAACGAATCCGACAGAGCGGAAATCTCTTTGGTTCCCGTCACCGGATGATAGACAAACTCGGCACTGTTTCCCTCGAATTCTCCCATCGCACGCACCAGGCTTGTAACCGGTTTTGAGAACAGATCCGAGAACACGCTGCCAAGGAACACCGTTCCGGCAAGTACGATCGCCAGGATCACGACCAGACTGCTAACTACGCGTTCCACTTTGTTTGTGATCATTTCATCCACATAACATACTCCCACGATATGCCAGTCGCAGTTCTGAAGGGAGTTGACGGTGTAAATCACATTAGACTTGATGTACGTCCCATTCTCCATATTTTTCTGGTTTTCTTCTTTTAAAGAAGCGTAAATGAGCTGCTGCTGCGGATGATAGACAATGTTTCCGGCATCATCGGCAATATAACAGTAGCCATGCTGCCCGATCCCGACATCATCCACATAATCAGCGATATTGTAAAAACTGATATCCACCGCTACCTGGATCGTATTCCCGTTTGCATCCTGCATGTTCTGGGAAATCGTTACCACCCACGGATAGTAATCCACAAACAGGGATTCTACATGCGGTTTTGTGATATTTAAAATTCCTTCTTCCTGCGGCAGATCACGCACATAAGAAAGATTTTTGATATAATTTTCTTTTAATTTCTGACCATTTGTCCAGCATTTTAAGATCTTGCCGTTCATATCATAGGAAGTAACTGCAACAACATCGGATCTTATCTTCAGAAGATTGGAGAAAAAATTATTTGCTTCTTCCTCCTCTTTCTGAATGTTAGCACAGATCATCTGCATGATATCGCTCATGTCTTCGGTATAGTTGAAAACGGTATTTTTCACCTGCACAACGGCCTGCTCGCTCGTTGTGATCGCATTCTGCTCCATATCATTGCGGTAAAGATTGACAAATATAAGCAGTGATACGACTGAAGTGATCATAACGATCACGCTCACCAGAATGATAAACAGACCCGACAGTGAAATCTGCTGAAACCGCTTCACCGCCTGTTTAATCCTGTCTGCCATCTTCATACGTTCTCCTGCAGCTGTTCGGTGAAACACCGGTATATTTTTTAAAGCAATAACTGAAATAATGCTGGTCATTGTAACCGCATTTTTCAGATATCTCACGGACTTTCATGTTGGTGTCCATCAGAAGCTCTTTGGCTGTCTCGATACGCTTTTTCGTAAGCAGCTCTTTGAACGTCTCACCGGTATCCTTTTTCAAAAGTGCACTTAAGTAGTTCGGGCTGACGGAAATTTCGGTGCTGACCGAGACAAGGGACAGATCCGGATCGGCAAATTTCTCGTTGATGATGCGGATCGCACGGTTGCAGAGCATCACACTGCTCTTCTTTCGCTGGTCTGCGATCATCAGACGTGCCGTAGTGCAGATATCTACATAAAACTGCCTGGAATCTCCGATATTGCCGAACATTTTCATGCTGTACATCGGGAACTTCTGCTGCATCTGCTGAACCACTTCTTCTCCGGCAACCGAATAAAGTACCTGATAAACCGTCGAAACGATCAGCATCAGGATAAAATCCGTCTCAGACTGAGAGATTTTGTGCTGTACGACCTGGTCAAAAAAGTTCTGCAGATAGCCGCTGATCTCTTCCGGTCTGCCTTTTCGCAGCAGATTTTCGATATCTTCCACGGTCTGATGCACCATCACCTTGTCAAAGCTCTCTGTCCGTTCATCGTCTGATATAAAATGAATGTTTCCTTCTTCTTTTCCGTAATTTGCAGCCGCACTCATCGCCTCCAGATAGCACTCATGACATCTTTCCAGCTTTTCGACTACTCTGCTGACTCCGATCACGCTGTCCATCCCCATGATACGCTCCACACTCTGACAGATGTCATCTACCAGAATATGCAGATATTTATCAAAGCCACGCGGCGTTGCCAGAAGCAAAGATACTACGCGTCCCTGTAAATAGACGCTGCAGTACTTGGTGTACTTTTTGAGGATGGAATCGATCGCCTTGACGCTGCCTCTTGTCGTGCAGTTCTTTCCGTCTTTATCCAGGATTCTGGTGACCATCACCGCATAATTCAAGGCTTCCGGCTCTTCCCCGTCGAGCAGTCCGCAGGAAATTGCCTCTTTCATCAGCATCCTGTGCTCTTCTTCCGGAAGTTCCCCGCCAAAGCCATCCAGAAGCAACGGCGTCAGAAACTCTCTTTTCTCAATATGCTCCTGACGCATCCCCGGCTGGGAAAATACCTGAAACTTCTGATCGATCTTCTCTTTCATCTTCAGGAGCTCTTTTTCAAGTTCGGAAGATGAGATCGGTTTTAACAGATAGCTGATAATATTATATTGTATGGCCTGCTGTGCATAAGAAAAATCATCAAATCCACTCAGAAATGCGATCTGGGTAGCCGGCCTTATCTCCCGCACCTGGCGTGCAAGCTCGATGCCGCTGATAAATGGCATGCGTATATCCGTCAGAAGCAGATCCGGCTCCAGCTTTTCCGTCAGTTCCAAAGCTTCCGCACCGTTTTCCGCCTCTCCGATCACCTGAAAACCGACGCTTCCCCAGTCTACTTTCCGGATCAGGGAACGACGGATCTCTTGCTCGTCATCTGCAACAATCACTGTGTACATGGTGTTCTCCTTTACTAACTTTTCGGTATTCTCACAGTTACCTTTTTCCTTCCATTATACCCAGAATTGCAGATTTGTCAAAAAAAAGGAGGACTTTTCAGTCCTCCCACGGGCGAATGCGGTATTTTGCCCCTATGCGGTCACAGATTTCCTGACACTGCTTTTCTTCTTCGTGTGTGATGGTCGTCTCTACGGTCGTCATCACAACATTTGGAATGTATTTTGTACATTCTTTTGTGAAATCGATCATGGCATCAAATGACTTTTCTCCGAATTTGCTGCGTACCAGCCTGTGGTACTCATCTGCATTCGGGGTATTCAGGCTGACAGAAATCGTATCCACAAGACCTTGCAGTTCCGGAACGATGTCTCTTTCATTGACCAGACTGCCAAGTCCGTTTGTGTTGATACGGATCGGCATATTGTACTTTTCTTTGATCAGCTTTGCACTCTGTTTCAGCACATCGAGTGCCTCGGTCGGTTCGCCGAATCCGCAGAATACCACTTCTTTATATTTTGAAAAATCTACGGCTTTCATGGCTTCCTGCACTTCTTCAAAAGATGGTGCATGCTCCAGCCACAAAACATGGGAATTTTCCATGTGATCTCTGGTCTGACGCAGGCAGAAGGTACAGGCACATGGACATTTATTGGTGAGATTTACATAGATATTATCGTGTACTTCATAGAAAATCGTCATTTCTTTTTTCATAATGCAGCATTCCTTTCAGTCTGTTTTTAATTTTCCTAAAACTTCTTCAAAACATACGCCGTCTGTCAGCGGAATATCCAGTTCCTGTGAGCGGATAATACATTTTTTGATAAAATCGGAAGCTTTCTTCACGGATTTATAGAACGGCACTCCGTTGACGGCATCGGCTGCGATGATGGATGCAAAGATATCGCCGGTTCCGGAACGCTGTGTTCCTTCTTTGTGGATACGCAGCACTTTCGGCTGCTGCCCTTCTTCGTAACAGAAGTTTGCAATAAATCCGCCCTGGACGATACCGGTGATGGCGATTTTTTTCGGTCCCATCTTGTGGATCTTTTCTGCCATTTCCTGGATTTCTTCGATCTTCCATTTTTCTTTGTACGGTGTATCGGTAAGCACGCAGGCTTCTGTGACATTCGGTGTGAGAATGTCGGCAAACTCGACCAGTTTTTTCATTTCACCGCACATTTCTTCTGTGTAGGTCGGATATGGTTTTCCATAATCGCCCATTACCGGATCAACGATGATCTGTGTTTCTTCTGTTTTAAACTCTTTAAAAAACTTTTTTACAATCTCGATCTGTTCTTTGGAACCTAAAAATCCGGAACAGATCCCGTTAAAATGAAGATCCAGTTTTTTCCATTCCTGCATATAAGGAACCATGCGGGAAGTATAGTCTTCGAAAAAGTAGCTTGGAAAACCCGTGTGGTTGGAAAAAATGGAGGTCGGCAGCGGACAGCACTGCACCTTCATAACAGAGAGAATTGGCAGTGCTACTGCTATCGAGCATCTGCCAAATCCTGAGAAATCATTGATCACTGCAATTTTTTTCTGATTGTTGTGAGACATATTTCACCTTTCCTACGCAAGTCGTTTGATAAATACCGGAATTTTAGCTTTTTCAAATGCAAATCCGATCACATAGAACAGCAACAGTCCGATCACACCTTCTGTGGTCAGTCCCGGGATCTGGGCAAAACCTGCTGCCATGCCGCCGTAAAGGAAGCATCCTGCAAACGTATAGCCTGCAATCATGATCACGATACCTGCCGCTGCTCCGAGAAATGTACGGAGACGCATCATACGGATCTCTTCGCCTTCGCGATAAGCGATCATAGCGATCACAAGTCCCATGATCCCTTTGATGATCAGTGTCGGAATGATCCACTGTGTATAGCCGCTGAGCAGATCTGCCAGACAGGAGCCAATGCCGCCTGCCAGCATTCCGGTCATATTTCCAAAATAAACACTAACCAGCAGAATGCAGCAGTTCCCAAGATGCATGTAACCAAGCGGGATCGGGATCTGGATCACCATGGTCGATACACAGACAAGTGCGATCGCCAGAGCATTGATTGCCAGTTTCTTTGCTGTCCAGTTTGTACTTTTCTTTTCGTTCATACTTTTCTCCTTCATGACGCACTTGCTGCGTCAATAATGGCAGATTTGGAAGTCAACTTCCAAACTTTCACCTTCCTGTTTTTTCTTGCTGTTCAGTATAAGCTTTTTTTGTCATTTAAAAAACAGACAATATTCAGCATTTTTACAGGGTCAGTTTTAAGCATATGCTTTGATAAAGCGGAAAAGAAACTTCTTTTTGCGGCTCATGCCCTTCAAAGCCATACGGCAGGTGTAACGATAAAGTCCCCTCAGCTGCATGGTTTCCTCTTTTGTCACCGGATCACCCGCAAAGTTTGCCCGCATCACAATGTCCATCGCCTGATCAAGTTCTTCTTTGTTCAGCCACTGGAACTGTTCACAGACCTTCGCCGTAAATCCGTCTTTCATGCAGTCCAGTCCCTGCGGCATTCCGGCAAAAACGAGCACTTCATAGAAATCCCTGAAAATCTCCTGTGCATTTTCGCCGCTGCGTCCGCGAAGTCGGATCGTCCGCCTTGCAAACAGGATCAGCCCTGCAAAGATCAGAGACAGAAGAACGGCTGCGATCGATACGATCCCTGTCTGTGTGCCCGAAAGACTTCCATTCATGCCATTTGCACCATATCCGTTTTTGCTGTCAGAATCACTGCTCTGGTCTGCATTTTGTTTCCTCGTATCCGGAGTCTGATCCTCATTTTTATCGTTGTTCTGCGTTCCTTCTTCTGTATCCATGCTTTCTGTCTGCTGCGTTTCCAGACGGGACGCCACTTCTTCGCTCTGCTGCTGTTTTTCCTGCGGACTTTCGCCATAGTAGGATAAATCTGCCCCGGAATCATAGGACGGCGTTGTCTCAAATGGAATCCAGCCATAGTAGTCCGTATAAATTTCTGCCCAGGCATGTGACCTGCTGTCTTCTACGTTTGCGAGCCATCCGGCTCCATCCTGCCAGTCAAAATCAGCTGCCGGAATGGCAAATCCGGTCGCATAACGTGCCGGGATGCCGTACATCCGCATCAGAAGCACAGCTGCCGTCGCAAAATGCACGCAGTACCCTTCGTGTTTTTCAAACAGGAAATATTCTGCAAAATTCTGATTTTTCGGAAAACGTCCGACCTGTGGATTATAAACAGCACTCTCATCGAGAAACGTCCGCACGATATTGCAGATTTCCTCGATATCCGCCCCTGGATTGTCCGCCACAAACTGCTGCATCCGCTCTGTTCCCTTTGTCGGATAATCCAGATAATGCTGATACACATAGTCGCGGTAATCGTCCGTCAGGCTGTCAGCCGGTTCAGTGAAAAGATATGCAATTCTCTCGATTGGATAATAACGATATTTCTTTTCTGTGCCGTCATCAGACATACCCTGGGAAAAATAAGGAGCGTAGGGATGACTGGCATCGCTTTTCCCCTGTGGAAAGCCAACTGTCAGACGGACTGCCCCATCATATCCCTGTGTATTCGACCAGGCTGCCGCTCTCTGGCAGAAAATTTCTGCTTTCTCTTCCGGATCGTCGTTTGCTTTCCACCTGGTATTCGAGTATTTCGTACCGGTGTACACTTTCAGATAGAGGCTGCCCTGCGGCTGCTGATCCTGGCTGACTGAAAAAAGCACTTCTCCTGTATTCAGGAAAAAATCAGCATCGTTGATTGTACCTTCGCTCACGCCTCCGGATGCTATTTGTGGCATCTGGCTCTGAAGCGGAGCCGTCCATTTCTCGATCTCTTTTATAAAGGACGTCTGCTGGATCCTGGCTCTCGTCTGTTCTTTTCCCTCAAAAAACGGCTCCAGAAGGGATTTTCCGGCTGAAAATCCGATCAGGAGCAACAGCAGCGATAGAATCCCCAGAAAGAAAGCACTGCCATTTCGCTGCCTGTCGTGTTCTTCTGCGGAGGATGCGATCAGTCCCAGTGCACACAGCAGCATGCAGAATGTCCCCATACCATCCGGAACCTGTCCGAAAACAAACGCCGCACAGAATGGAACCACCAGAAGTAAGACCGCCAGATATTTGCCGATTTCTGTGCTCAGACAGATAAAAAACAGATCATACAGCAAAAAAACGACCACGATCAGGGCACAGGTGATCTCATATTCACTACCGATCCCCTGATAAACACCCCCAGGCACTGTCATTCCTGACTGGAAAACCCTGCTGATCTCCGAGAATCCTTCCAGGATCACGGAAAAACGCATCCACACAAGAATGGGCGTGACCGCCAGTGTGAGCAAAAGCAGCAGAAACTGCCTTTTTTTCATCAGATAGAGTATGCCCATCCAGATCCCGGCTGCCAGCAGCACACCATACAGCAGATCCGCATCATACACAACGTTTATGATTCCAAGAGCCGTCTTCATCCAGCCGAAAACACCAAGGATCATATAGCAGACCGGAACGATCGCAAGAAATCCGGATGTTACCGTTCTCTTTTCTTTTTCGGAGATACTTGCCTGCAAAGAGAGGCCTGTATCTTTTTTTCTTTTTTTCATATCTTACACTTCCAATACAAAGCCTGAAAGGCTCTCTTTCAACTCCTCTTCTCCAAATGTTACGGTATCTTCTTCGTCTCTTTGCAGATTTCCTTCTTTGTCCAGAATCAGAACGGTGCTGTAAGTTCCTTCCGGATAGGAGGAAAAATAAGCTGCTTTCACATCATATTCCTGCTTATAAAAGGATGTTCGCATCAGAAGATCCAGCATTTCGTAGAGATCCTGTTCTTTTTTCACTGCATGACGCCGGATCTGTCCTTCTTTTTCATCGTACCACGCCACAAAATGCGGACATTCTGCCTCAAGCATGGAAAAACAAAGCGAAGCCGCCAGCTCAAAAAAGTGATCTGCTCTTTTTGCACCGCCTTCTTTCTGACTAAGCTCCAAAAGAAGCAATACCTTGCAGCCGCACGGCATACTGTATTCTTTTGTCATCAGCTCGCCGCTTCTTGCACTGCTTTTCCAGTGGATCTGCTGCATCCGGTCTCCCGGTCGGAATTCGCGGATCTGAAAAATCTCGGACGGATCGTCCCCGCTTCGCTCCTTCTCATATTCATCGCCTTCCACCGGAAAATTTCTGGTTTTCATGGAAACCTCCACCGGAAACGTGTGGATATCAGGCAATACATTAACATTTATCTGAGACCGTACTCTGACCTTTCTTGCAAAAAGATGCAGATAATCACTCACCTGCACTTTTTTGAGTGAAAAGACCATTTTACCGCAGTAATCTGCTTTTGCACTGATTTTTATCGTTTTTTCCGTTTTTGCCGCCACACTCTCATCCACGATCCTTTTTTCACTGCATCCGCCGCTGCGGTTCTCACATTCCAGAATGGTATATACAGCAGATACCGGCAGCACTCCGCTGTTTTTTATATGAAGCTCCATCTCAAACGTCTGTTTCTTTGCAGATACCGGCACTTTCATATCCAGCCATACACAGATATGCAGCTTAAGATACCAGGACATCAGAAACATAACTGCTGCCAGAAGCAGTTCAAATGCCAGCACCGCAAGCATCCAGGTGCTGTCGTACATGATCTCCAGATATATCGTGATAAGAACCAATATCATATACCATACTTTTCTTATCATACCATACCGTTACTGAAAACTTATAAAAAGTTATAAACTTCCATGTTTCATTCCTACTTCAACGAGTATGCTTTTGATGATATAAATATCTATCTACTCACAAGTTCTTGTACTCTCCATAGGCGTAAATTCCGGACTAACGTATCCGTACATATTTGCATTAACGTTTCAGTGTTAGCTTGCAAATCGTTCTCCATAAGCCTTGAGATTTATAGATGCCTGGAAATCTCTGTCAACCATATTCCCACATTCACATCTATAAACCCTGTCAGATAACTTCAGATCTTTTTTGATGTTTCCACAGCAGCTGCAAAGCTTTGATGATGGATAAAACCGATCAGCCACTATAAGCTGGATCCCTTTATCATTGCATTTGTATCCAAGCTGTTTTCTAAACCAAAAAAATCCTTGTTCCTGTACTGCTTTGGATAAATGTCTATTTTTCATCATTCCGCTGACATTCAAATCTTCAATACAAATAAATCTTGGCTTTCGATTTACGATCCCAGATATGGTCTGATTCAAATGGTTTTTACGGATGTTTGTTAATCTGTGATTTCGTTTTAATAAAAGTTTTTCCTTTTTGATTACATTATTTGTTTTACAGTAACTTTCCCCTTTCTTATTTTTCTCGTAAGAACGAGAGATACTACGCTGTAATCTACGTTTCTGTTTTTCTAGTTTCTTTACTTTCTGACTCTTATTGATGTTCTTATACTTAACGGCATCAGAGCAGACAGCTAAGTCTTTAATTCCTAAGTCTATGCCAACTCCATCATCATTAAGTGTTTCCTTGCAGTTAGGAAATTCTACACATACACTGATCCACCAGTTCAATCCATCAAAGGATATT
>NZ_WQNP01000031.1:0-873 GCF_018783905.1 Ruminococcus sp. MCC718 | reverse complement strand
TGTTTTTCTAGTTTCTTTACTTTCTGACTCTTATTGATGTTCTTATACTTAACGGCATCAGAGCAGACAGCTAAGTCTTTGATTCCTAAGTCTATGCCAACTCCATCATCATTAAGTGTTTCCTTGCAGTCAGGAAATTCTACACATACACTGATCCACCAGTTCAATCCATCAAAGGATATCCTCGGATTCATATATTTAACATCTGTTGGAATACGTCCATGTTCTGCAAGTCTTACCCAATTCTTTTTTTGCTTATTTGCTTTCCTGCTGGAAGAAAAACCTTCAAGCTTAACGTGGGTATTACTGAATCGTATCTTAACGTTGTCCTGATAGAACTTCGGCATTGATCTCTTTCTGGACTTGAATCTTGGGAATTTTTGCAAACCCTTGAAAAAGTTCTTATACGCAGTACAAGCATCTTTGATTGCCTGTTTGGTTACATTATTTGAAATATTTAATAACCATGCGTATTCATCAGAATGTCTAAGCTTTGTAAATTCTTTTCTGAGTTCTGGATCTGAAATGAATTTGCCACCTTTTTCGTAGCTTTCTTTTTCCCTGGCCAAAGCCCAGTTATAAGCAAATCTTGAAGCTCCTGCGTACTGAAACATCTTAGTTTTCTGTACGTTGTTTGGTATCAACATTACTTTTATGGCTTTTACCATCTGTTTCCTCCTGTATCAATTCTCGGATAAGTTTCTTAGCTTTGTCCGCTCGTTTTCCTTGTAATTTGCAACTGAATACTGTGATTATTTGAACCAGATCTTCAACAAGTTCCTGCTGTTCAGATTTTTCAGTATTATCAATAATCTCAATCTCACAATTATAAAGTGAAGCGATATATTCTATCAACTCAAAACCAAATCGCAA